>CAKVNP010000024.1 GCA_934777095.1 uncultured Clostridium sp.
GATTTAAGTTCTATTTCCCTTAATTCTTCTAATATTACTTCAGCACGTTTTTTTAATACGCCAGCCTTTGCAACAATAATATCCTTATGATTTTCTTCTAAGCTATCATACTCCTTTTCAGTCATTGCTCCTTCCTCACCATTAAGAGGCATAAAAGCAAATCCTCTGCTAGTGGCCTTGACTTCAAATCCTTCATCTTTAGCCATACTAATAAGCTCATTTAAATAATCATTCCTTTTATTTTCTACTTCCTCTACAAGAAAGTCTTTTTCTTCATTAGTAGAATCACTATAAAAATCATCTATTACTTCTAAATATGAACTTTTAATATTACTTACTGTCTCCTTAAGCTTTTTGCCTCTTCCATTAGCTACAAATATAGCTTCCGGCTTATTTTCATCCTCAAGAGTGACATAACATATATCCTTTGGAGAATCTAAATTCTTATATTCTTCTTCAATAAAACTCATCAGGCTTTTTATATTGTCATTAGAAAAAGTATCAATTAAATATAAGTTATACCCTTCCTTTTTTATGCTTAGTGCTCTTTTAATTTTTTTATAAGCATCCTCCCATTCAGGTATTCCCCTGGTCTTTTCTATATTTATATCTTCAGGCTTAGGTAATTCAAACTTTATTTCATTTGGAGTGATTTTTTCCCTCATAATACTCTTATATAAGGCTAAAAATATATTATTTAAAGCCGTACCCCCTTTTAACTAGAACTCTATATTATATTAATATTCTAGTATATTAATTTTAGGTAATGTTTTTTATAATTCTATACGAAAAAGAATGATTTATTTCTAAATCATTCTTCTTTAATGTTTATATTTATCTATTTTTTACGTTAAAATAAAGTCAGCTGTTCTACACTGTCCTCTTTTATTCCTGACAGCGATACCCCTATTAAGCGTACCTTTTCTTCTATTTCCTTTTCTTCTAATATTTCTACTGCAACACTATAAATAACCTCTAGGTCATTGGTATAATAATTTATCGTTCTGCTTCTAGTATGGTTTTCAAAATCCTCTGTTTTATATTTGACAGTTATTGTCTTGATAAAAATTCTGCCATACTGAAGATTCCTAGTGAGCTCCTCACAAAATCCACGAATATATAATTTGAGCTCTTCCAGATCATTGGTATTAGACTTTAGAGTAGTTTCCCTTCCATATGATTTTCTATCACGATGAATTTCAACAGTTCTATTATCTATACCTCTAATTCTATTATAAATATCAAGGCCATTTTTCCCTAAGTATTCAAGGAAAAATGATTTATCCAGCTGATATAAATCTTCAATCTTAAATAACCCCATATTATTAAGCTTTAAAACCGATTTCTGCCCTAAACCATATATTTTTGAGATAGGCAGGGGATTTAATATTTCTGGTATCATTTCCTTTGTAATTATTTTTATCCCATTAGGCTTATTCCAGTCAGAAGCAAGCTTTGCTAGAAATTTATTATATGAAATTCCAATAGATAAGGTAAGACCCACTTCTTTTCTTACCCGATTCTTAATATATGCAGCAGCTTCCATCCCGTCCTTAAATCTAGTATCGGTAATATCTAAATATGCCTCATCTATTGATAAGGGCTCTACTAAAGGAGTAACTTCTTTAAATACTTCAAATATTTTATTAGATATCTCCTTATATCTCCAATACCTGACTTTTAAGTATATTCCATTAGGACATAACCTCTGTGCGATAAATATAGGCATGGCTGATTTTACGCCATATCTCCTTGCTTCATATGAGCAAGTTGAAACAACACCTCTCTCACCAATACCTCCCACTATTACAGGCTTTCCTTTTAATTTGGGATTATCTGCCTGTTCAACAGACGCAAAAAAAGCATCCATATCTACATGTAAAATAGTTCTTGTCATTAAGCCTCCTAGTTTAGTGCTTCTGCAAATATACCTTTATTCTTGCTATTAATAAATGAAATTATACCATGAGCTAATAATTCATCAATATATCGTCTTTTATCAGTTATGGTACAAAATGAAACTATTACAATTGCAATTACAGTTCTAAAGCCTTTATCTAAATAAAATTCATATTCAGATTCTTCATCACATAATAATTCAATTACACCTTCAACTAAATCTGCTGTTCTTCTTGGATTTGTATTAGATAATATACCAATCAGCGGTAGGAATTGATTTGCTAGTTTTATATCTCTTTTCTGAAGCTGCAGGATAAATTCCATATTTCTATACATCTGCCCTGATGAACCATTTAATATTATTGCATTAGCAAGTCCTTGTACACCATTTTTAGATCTTATATTAAAATCAGCTACATGGTCATATACGTTTTCAATAAAATCATCTACAATTTCCACATCTATATTGTTAATTGTCCACAAAACGCACAATAAATAATCATCATCATTGGTGATGTTTTCATGCTTTTCTTTCAATAAAGAATATGATTCCTTCATTTTATATATTATTTGATCTATATCTTTTCCACGTCCATATTTTCCAATAACATAAGCTGATAAAACCGAATGATTACCAGGCATAAATCCGCTTTCTTCTAATTTTTCCATGGCATAATACATATTGTTAATTATTTCTTCTTCTTCATCTCTATTAGCAGTAGCAATTAAAACAGAAACTATATATAATATATCTCCTCTAAAAGGTGACATTCTTGGTGTTGTCGCCTTTATTTTCTTTCTAATATCTTTAATCCTAGTTACATCTATCTCTTTCTCATAATGTGAAAAAACTAATGATGCGAAATGATTTAATATATCTCCATCATTTCTCAATTCAGCTTTTGCTATTCTATAATTGTCCACCGTTTTCTCAATTCTATCAACAAGAAATTTCTCCACTTTTTCCCTCTCCCCAGCAATTAATAGAATATCTAATCTGATATTCCAATATTAATTATACTACGACTTTGTGTCAATATTATATCAAAAGAATTATTTTTATCTTAATATATTATTATAAATTTGAAAAAAAGAAGGAACTCCTTATCGGAGTTCCCATTTAATTCCTTAACTATTTTTTGTTTTCTACTTTAAATCCTTCATTAGGTAATCATCTACTGCTAAAGCCACATTTCTTCCTTCTGCAATACCCCAGACTACCAGTGATGGCCCTCTTTTAGCATCACCTGCCGCAAAAATCTTTTCCCTAGATGTCATAAAGTTCTGATTGTCTGTTTTAATATTACCTCGCAGATCTTTCTCTACCTTTAAATCATTTATCACATAATCATCTACGCCAACAAAGCCCATAGCAATTAACACTAAATCTGCTTCATATATTTTTTCTGTCCCTGGAATTTCTTCCGGAATTAATCTCCCCTCTGAATTCTTCCTCCATTGTACTTTTACTGTTACTGCCCCCTTTACAGCACCTTTTCCATCATCAATAAATTCTTTTACCGTAGTACAATACTCTCTTGGATCTTTGTTAAATTTATAGATACATTCCTCCTGGCCATAATCTACTTTTAAAATTCTTGCATATTGAGGCCATGGATTATTTAAAGCTCTATTTTTTACAGGCTCATTCATTATTTCAAATTGGGTAACATCTGTGCATCCCTGCCTAATAGCCGTTCCTACACAATCTGTACCTGTATCTCCACCACCAATAATTATTACTTTTTTTCCTGCTGCTAAAATATCCTTTCCCTTATTAAAATTAGAACCAGTTATTCTTTTTGTATTATTAGTTAAATACTCTACAGCAAAATGGATGTTAGCTAAATTTCTTCCTGGAACTTTTAAATCTCTTGGTTTTGATGCTCCAACGGTAACTATTACCGCATCATTTTCTTTTGCTAGCTTATCAAAACTAATATCTTTCCCTACATTGACACAGGTATTAAAAATTATCCCCTCTTCTTGAAGCAAATTAATTCTTCTATCAATAATTTTCTTTTCAAGCTTCATATTTGGTATGCCATACCTTAATAATCCGCCTGCCTTATCTTCCCTTTCATATACTGTTACAGTGTGACCTAATTTATTTAAGATATCTGCAGAGGCAAGTCCTGATGGACCTGACCCTACAATAGCTACTTTCTTTCCTGTACGTACCATTGGCAGATTAGCTTTAATTTTCCCTTCAGCAAACCCTTTTTCGATTAAATATTTTTCATTTGCTTTCACTGTTACAGATTTTGAATTCATTCCTACTGTGCATCCATGCTCACAAAGTGCTGGACATACCCTTGAAGTAAACTCCGGAAAATTACTAGTTTTTAACAATCTCTCTAATGCTTTTTCCCATTTTCCTATATATATCAAGTGATTCCATTCAGGAATAAGATTATGCAGCGGACATCCCGTTGCCATACCATTTAAAATTATTCCTGATGTGCAGAATGGAACACCACAGTCCATACATCTTGCTGCTTGCTTTCTTCGTTCTTCATCTGACATTCCCAAGTCAAATTCATTCCAATGCTTTAATCGTTGTTGTTCATTCTGTCTTGAACATTCTTTTCTCTCATATTCCATGAAACCTGTTGCTTTTCCCATGATACTGCCCCCTTATATCATTGCTCTGCTTTTTGCATAAAAAGCTTCTTTTAATGCTTCCTCTTCTGATATGCCTGCTGCTTTTTTCATTTTAATAAACTCAATTACAGCTTTATAATCCTTGGAAATCACTTTTTTAAACTTTCCTATATTGCTATTAACATCATTTAGGATATATGCTGCTTTTTTAGAACCAGTATATTCTTTGTGCTTACTTATTATTGTTTTTAAGAATTCAATATCTTCCTTTGAAGATACTGCCTCTACCATGACCATTTCTTTATTTACCTTCTCAGCAAAAGTATTATCCTGGTCAAAAACATAAGCTTCACCGCCACTCATTCCTGCAGCAAAATTCACACCAGTACTTCCTAAAACAACAACTTTTCCGCCAGTCATATACTCACATCCATGGGCACCACAGCCTTCTACCACTGCAATAGCTCCTGAATTTCTTACAGCAAATCTTTCACCGGCTATTCCATTAAAAAATACCTGCCCAGCTGTTGCTCCATATAATGCAACATTTCCTATCAAGATATTTTCTGATGCTTCATATTTAGCTTCCTTTGGCGGATATGCTATTATCCTACCTCCTGATAGCCCCTTTCCTACATAGTCATTAATATCTCCTTCAACCTCCAAAGTAACTCCTTTAGGTATAAATGAACCAAAGCTCTGACCGCCTGTGCCCTTACATTTTATCCATACACTGTCCTCATTTATAGATTTATAAGTTCGTGTTATTTCAGAACCTAGTATTGTCCCAAATGTTCTATCTGTATTTTTTATGTCCATAGTAAGTTTTATCTGCTGCCCTTGCTCTAAAGCTGGCTTAATTTTTTCCAATATTTCATTATCACGGCTTAAAGACAGCTTATGATCAAACTTTTTATTTCTATTATATTTTGTTTCATTGCTGCTAAAGCATGGCTGCTGATTTAAAATACAAGATAAATCAACCTTTGCTGCCTTCCAGCTTTTCAAATGTTCCTTCTTCTTAAGCTTGTCTACTCTACCAACCATTTCATCTATAGACCTAAAACCTAATTTAGCCATATATTCTCTTAAATCTTCAGCAATAAATCTCATAAAATTCATCACATATTCTGGTTTTCCTTTAAACCTCTTTCTCAATTCTTCATTTTGAGTAGCTATTCCCACAGGACATGTATCTAAATTACATACCCTCATCATTACACAGCCTAGCGTAACTAATGGTGCTGTAGCAAAGCCAAATTCTTCTGCTCCTAATAAAGCTGCAATAGCAACATCTCTGCCAGTCATTAACTTACCATCTGTTTCTAATCTAACTCTATTTCTTAAATTATTCATCACTAAGGTCTGATGTGTTTCAGCTAACCCTAACTCCCAAGGCAATCCTGCATTTTGGATAGAAGTTTTAGGTGCTGCACCTGTTCCTCCATCATAACCAGAAACTAATATTACATCTGCCCCTGCTTTGGCAACACCTGCTGCCACTGTACCTACTCCCCCTTCAGATACCAGCTTTACAGAAACATCTGCATAAATATTTGCATTTTTCAAATCAAATATTAATTGTGCCAAATCTTCAATGGAGTAGATATCATGATGAGGTGGCGGTGAGATAAGTCCTACACCGGTAGTAGATTTCCTTGTCTTAGCAATCCATGGATAAACCTTTTCTGCTGGCAGCTGGCCACCTTCACCTGGTTTTGCTCCCTGGGCAATTTTTATCTGCAGCTCATCAGCATTTACTAAATACTCTGAAGTTACACCAAATCTTCCTGAAGCAATCTGCTTAATAGCTGATCTTTTAGAATCACCATTAGGAAGTTTAAGCCATCTTTCAGCATCTTCTCCGCCTTCACCTGTGTTAGACTTTCCTCCTAGCCTGTTCATTGCAATAGCTAATGTTTCATGGGCCTCTTTAGATATTGAGCCATATGACATAGCTCCAGTCTTAAATCTTTTTACGATGGAATTAACTGATTCTACTTCTTCTATTGGCAGAGGCTTTTCTACATAATTGAAATCCATTAATCCTCTTAAAGTAATTCCTTCTTCTTGTTTATTAATAAGCTCTGTATATTCTTTAAATAATTTATAATCACCAGTACGTGCAGCTAGCTGTAATTTATGAATTGTTTCTGGATTGTAAAGATGTTTTTCGCCAGCCATCCTTAACTTATCCCTACCAAAATTATCTATAGCAAAATTCAGCCTGCTAAACCTCTGATTAAAAGCCTTATCATGATGAACAAGTACTTCCTTTTGAATATCTTCCACATCTAAACCACCAATTCTGCTGATTGTATTTGGAAAATATTTATTAATCATTTTTTCGCTTAAACCTACAGCTTCAAAAATCTGAGCTCCTTGATATGACCTTATTGTTGAAATTCCCATTTTAGATAGTATTTTAGTTATTCCTTTATTAACAGCCTTATCATAATTATTAATAGCCTGCTCATAATCTACAGTTACTATTCCTTCATCAACTAATTCATTTATTGTTTCATATGCCAGATAAGCATTTACTGCTGTTGCTCCAAATCCTAAAAGTGTAGCAAAATGATGTACTTCTCTTGGCTCACCAGTTTCTAAAATTAAATCCGCTTTGCTCCTTACACCGCTTCTGATTAAATAATTATTAACTGCTGATACTACTAACAATGAAGGAATTGGTGCTGCTTCCTGAGAAATATTCCTATCTGATAAAATTATTATATTAGTTCCTTCTAGAGTAGCTTTCAGTGCTTTTCCGCAAATGCGGTCCAATGCTTTTTCTAATGCATCGCCGCCTTCATTTATCTTAAATACTGAATCGATAATTTCTACTTTATAACCATTATTATTTAGTGATTTAATTTTACATAAATCCTTATTATTTATTATTGGATTGATTATTTCCACTTGTCTGCAATTTACTGGACTATCTTCAAGAATATTGCCTTTTGCCCCTAAATACACATTAGTAGAAGTCATTAATTCTTCTCTAATAGCATCTATTGGTGGATTCGTAACTTGGGCAAATAATTCTTTGAAATAATTAAATAGCGGCTGTGCTTTTTCTGATAATACTGCAAGAGGTGTGTCTATTCCCATAGATGCAATTGGCTCATGTTGGTTTTGTGCCATTTGAAATAAGCTAATGTTCATATCTTCATAGCCATAGCCAAATACTTTTTGATATTTATGAAGTGATTCTTTGTCCATGAATTTATTGACATAATTAGCTATTTCTATATCCTTAAGATGTGTTAAATTTTCTTCAAGCCATTCTTTATATGGATGCTCATTGATATATTCTTTTTTTACTTCCTCATCTTCTAATAACTTTCCTGCCACTGTGTCTACTAATAATATTTTTCCTGGAGACAGTCTATCTTTCTTGATTATTCTTTCTTCTTCAATATTAAGTGCTCCTGTTTCTGATGAAAGAATTAAAAATCCATCATTAGTCACATAATATCTAGATGGTCTTAAGCCATTTCTATCTAAACATGCACCTATTTTATCACCATCGGTAAATACAATTGATGCTGGTCCATCCCATGGCTCCATCATTGTAGAATTATATTTATAAAAAGCTCTCTTATCTTCAGCAATATATTTTGATCTTTCCCATGGTTCTGGAATAAGCATAAGCATAATTCTTGCTAAATCCCGGCCACCCATATATAAAAACTCAAGAACATTGTCTAAAGTAGCTGAATCTGAACCTTCCTTATTAATTATAGGTAATACATCCCTTAATCTTTCATTAAATACCTTAGAAGTGAGAGAACCCTCTCTAGAATAAATCTTATTTACATTTCCCCTTAAAGTATTAATTTCTCCATTATGAACTATCATTCTATTAGGATGTGCTCTTTCCCAGCTAGGAAATGTATTGGTAGAATATCTTGAATGTACCATTGCTAAAGCTGTTGTCATATCTTCATCCTGCAGATCTAAATAGAATTTCTTTACCTGCGTTGAAACAAGCATTCCTTTATAAACAATAGTTTTAGCAGAAAGTGATACTATATAAAAAGTTTCATTTTTAATTTCTTCTAAGCCATTTATTTTCTTTTCAATCTGCCTTCTTAGAATATAAAGCTCTCTTTCAAAATCCTTTCCTTTTTCAATACCAGTTGGCTTATCCAAAATCAACTGGACAATCTTTGGCATAGCCTTTACTGCTGTTTCTCCTAAATCGCTGCTATCATAGGGAACATCCCTTACCATCAATATTTTAAATCCTTGGATTTTTGCAATGGCTTCAATATTTTCTAGTATATTTTTTCTGATATTTTCAGTCCATGGTAAAAATAAGGATGCTACTGCATATTCTCCTGCAGATGGCAGATTAATATTTTGCTCCTGTGCTATTTTAACAAAGAATTCATGAGGAATCTGCAATAAAATTCCTGCTCCATCTCCTGTATTTTCTTCTACCCCTATGCCACCCCTATGTTTTAGGTTAGCTAAAATCTCTAGCGCATCATCAATTATCTTATGAGATTTTTCACCCTTTATATTAACCACTGCGCCTATTCCACAAGCATCATGCTCAAAGCTTTGACTATATAGCCCTCTATTTTTCATAATCATCTCTCCCCATTAATTATTGTTTATTGCAAAAATATGTATTAATCTACATATTAATTATCACAAATATATTATTAGCGAGTAAATAATCTTACTCGCTAATATCCCCATCATAAATTTTCAGCAAAATAACATTATATAGAATATTGAATTATTATATTTCCTGCAACATCTATCATTTTATGTCCTGTATCCATACTATTTTTTTGTATATATCTAAAAGCTTCTTTTTCACTAAGCTTTTCTTTTTCCATTAGTATGCCTTTTGCTTTTTCAATTATTTTTCTTTCTTGCATAGTAGCTTCCAGCCTGCTTACTTTTTCTTTAAGCTTCATTACCTTCTTATTACTTTGACAAATTAGGTCTAAGGAACTAATTAATACCCCTTTTGAGATTGGATTACTTATACAGAATATATCCGTTTCCTCTTGTACATAAGTCCGATAGGTTTCATTTACTATTGCTAAAAAGCTGCATTTATCTGATAATGCATCATAAATATCTAAAATAGTCATATCTGTAAGCTTATAGCCAATGATAATAATTTCCGGATCTAGACTCATGGTTTTTCTAATAAGATCATTACCTGAATTACATACAGCTAATACTCGATATCCAGCATCAGCTATTAACATTTCAATCTTATGTGCGGTATCTAAGTTATGCAGTGCTACAATGACTTCTCTTTGATCATTCATTTTGTACCCCACCCCTATAACTTAATACTTTGATAGGTAATTTTCGATCTCCCATTTATGAACCTGAGTTCTATACTCATCCCACTCTACTTCTTTAGCTTTAATATAGTATTCAAAAGTATGCTCACCTAAAGTATTTTTTACTAGCTGGCTTTTTCTCATATAGCCAATAGCTTCATGCAAGCTCTCAGGAAGACTATCTATATTTTCTTTTTTTCTTTCCTCCTTAGTCATTTCAAATATATTTCTATCTATACATTCAGGAGGTGTTAAATTTTCTTTAATACCTTCTAAGCCTGCTGCTAAAAGGCATGCCATTACAAGATACGGGTTAGCACTTGGGTCCGGACATCTTAATTCAATTCTAGTTGTTTCTCCCCTGCTTGCAGGAACTCTTACTAGCGGGCTTCTATTTTTTGCTGACCAAGCAATATATACTGGTGCTTCGTAATCTGGTACCAATCTTTTATAAGAATTTACTAAAGGATTAGTTATTGGTGCAATTTCTTTGATATGCTTTAGTACACCAGCTATAAAATTATAGGCTATGCCGCTTAATCCATACTTATCATTTTCATCATAAAAAGCATTTATTCCATCCTTCATTAATGAAATATTAACATGCATCCCTGAACCATTTATTCCATGTATTGGCTTTGGCATAAATGTAGCATATAATCCATGTCTTTGTGCTATTGATTTAACTACATATTTAAAAGTAGTTACACCATCAGCTGTAGTAAGCGCATCAGCATATTTAAAATCTATTTCATTCTGACCTGCTGCAACTTCGTGATGAGAAGCTTCAATTTCAAATCCCATATCCTCTAGTGCTAAAGTCATATCTTCTAGCATTTTCGCCTAAATCAATTGGACCTAAATCAAAATATCCACCTTTATCATTAGTATTAAGTGTTGGATTTCCTTTCTCATCAACTTCAAAAAGGAAAAATTCACATTCTGGTCCTACATTCATGCTATATCCCATTGATTCAGCTTCTTTGATAACCTTCTTTAAAATAAATCTTGGATCTCCTTCAAAAGGTGTGCCATCTGTTCTATATACATCACAGATAAGCCTTGCAACCTTCCCTTGCTGAGGTCTCCAAGGAAAAATCACAAATGTATCTAAGTTAGGTCTTAAATACATGTCAGATTCCTCAATTCTAACAAATCCGTTTATTGATGACCCATCAAACATACACTTATTATCTAAAGCTTTTTCTAATTGACTTTCTGTTATTGCGACATTTTTTAAAGTTCCTAAAATATCAGTAAATTGAAGTCTGATAAATTTAACTCCATTTTCTTTTACCATTGATAATATATCTTCTTTTGAATAGTGCATATAATGTCCCCCTTCTAATTTCAAGACTATTGACCATAGCCAAATAATTCAGTATTTTGTAAATCTTGTCCATTTTCTTATTAATATTATATACATAGCTAATATAAATTACAATTTAATTTTTACCAATTCATTACATTTTATTATACTTTTTTGATTTACTTTTAAATTATCAAATACTATTTAAACACTTTTTGAATAAAACCTTATTATTTTTACTTTTTTATAAATTCAGTAATGTTTTAACATTTGCGTAATAAGTTATAACAAGGAAATTTTATTTGCAATATTTTTTCTATTTATGTAAAATATTTCTTAATAAAGATAAAATTATACAGAATATTGGGGGCTAAAAAATGAATAGTATAGTAACAAAATTTGGCGGAAGCTCATTAGCTGATGCTAATCAATTCAGAAAGGTAAAGGATATATTTTTTGCTAATAAGTGCAGAAAATATATAGTTCCTTCCGCACCTGGAAAAAGACATTCTAAGGATTTCAAAATTACTGATCTTCTTTATTTATGTCATGGCCATATAGAATCTGGTATACCACTAGATGATGTATTTACTTTAATCTCTGATAGATATATCAATATAGTTAAAGAACTAAATATTGATTTAGATATTGAAGAATATTTAACTATGGTAAAACTAGAAATTGAAGCTGGTGCATCTAAAGATTTTGCTGCGAGCCGTGGGGAATATCTAAATGGAATAATTTTAGCAAAATATCTAAATATAGATTTTATAGATGCCAAAGATGTTATTAAATTTAATAAATATGGTACATTAGATGAACCTGCTACTTATGCAGCTTTAAGAGACAAGCTATCTCAGCATGAAAGAGCAGTTATTCCTGGATTTTATGGGGCAGATCATTCAGGAAATATTGTAACATTCTCAAGAGGTGGTTCTGATATTACAGGTGCTTTAATTTCTGCCAGCATAAATGC
>CAKVNP010000025.1 GCA_934777095.1 uncultured Clostridium sp.
AATCAATACAATAAAAGGTGGATATTGATTATTTAGGAGTGACAAAATGTATAACAAAAGATATTTTTACACCATAAAAATAAACATAGCTGATAAAATTACTTTAGTATTAGCTTATTTAGGAGCTATTTTAGCGTTGTTCATATACTTGACGTCATACGAAAACGCTAAACAGTATCAATATGATAGAATTGAAAGAAGCTTATATCAATATTCGGAAAATTTTAAAGAGACAGTAGATGATTATTTATTCTACAATATAAAAACATTAAGTCTTTTAGCATCAATGGAAGAAGTAAATAATATGGAATGGGATAGTCAATATAATTTCTTGAATAAAAAAAAGGAATTATTAAACTTTGAACATTTTATTGTAGTTGATTTAGAAGGAAATTGTTATTATACCAATAGAAATGAAATTAAAAATCAAAGTGATGAACAATTTTTTGCTGATGTAATGGATAATGAGATATATATTACAAACCCATTTACTGAAGAAATTGAGAATAGATCTATTACCACTTTAAGCGTGCCTATTTATAATGGTGATAAAAGAGTTGGTTCTTTATGTGGTGTAATTGATTTGAAGAAAATATATTCAAGTTTTGAAAATAATTCAGTGGGACAAAGTGGCTATTGCTTTTTAATTAATAAAAAAGGAGATTACATTGCACATAGAAATATGGAATATGTAATTAATTCAAAAAATGTATTTGATCAATTAAATGAGAATGATAGAAATTTTTTATTAGAAGGAATAGACAGCGAAGAAACAATAAATGGTGAGATTATAATAGATGAAGATACATATTATGCAGCTATAACTAAATTAAATCTTGTTAATTGGGAGCTGGTGGTAATAATCCCTACAGAAGAGGAGCTAATAGGAATAAATAGCTTTATTAAAGCTCAAGTAATATCTATCAGTATCGTATTTATACTTTTAATACTGAGCATAAAATGGGTAATACAAGGATTTAAAAATCATAAACTTGCTTATACAGATTCATTAACAAACTTAGGAAATAGAGCTGCAATTGAAACTGTAAATAACAAATTAGAAAATGATTATAAAACAAACATAGGAATAATAAGTTTTGATTTAAATGATTTTAAGTACATTAACGATACATATGGACATGCTAAAGGAGATATAGTTTTAGTTTCCTTTGCAAAGATACTAAAAAAGGTGTTTTCAAAAAACTTTATAGGAAGAATGGGAGGCGATGAATTTATTGTAATCATTCCAAATGCCACACCAACTATAATTGAAAAAAAGATATCTGAAATGGATGAATTAATAAAATTATATAATGATTCTAATGATCTTAAAATAAAAGTTTCTTATGGATATGCTGTGAGAAATAAAGGTAAGGAAGAATCTTTAGAAGAAACATACTCCACAGCTGATAAAAATATGTATTTAATCAAGCAGAGTAAAAAGAATAAGAATGTTTAATTCAATTAATTATTTAAGTAATAGCTTATGCTTAGACTATGTGGAAATATAAAGAAAATGAATAATTATGTCGATAATTATAGATAGTATTTATAGAGAGGATGAAATATTTGAATAACCAAGGATTAAGCCAAAATGATTTAGTTCAGATTATGGATATATTAAAACAGGATGAAAATATATATGCTTTAGTAGCAAAGTCTCTAGGAAGAGTGGCGGAAAAGCTTTCTATACATTCAGTTTCAATAACTTGTGTTATTGATGGTAAAGAAGAGGTTATTCCAGTAATTAATTATCATCAGGGTATCAATGAAGAAAACTGTAATGTGTATAGAAATGAATTCACTTCAAATGGAGTAAAGACTACATTTAATATATATAGATATAAAGCTACAGGACAATGGAATAATGACCAGTTAGATTCATTAAGAGTAGTAACTACAATACTATATATGAATATTGAAAAAAGTAAATTAATAGAATTCATTGAAAGAGCCAAAAATATTGATCATCAAACAGGAATTCCTAATTATAATGGCTTTGATAAATATTTGAATAAAATAGTTTCTGATAAAAAAGGTAGTGAATATGCTGTAGCCTACTTTAATATTAAGAATTTTAAAATAGTTAATAGTCAATATGGAAATAATATTGCTACACAAATATTAGTTGAATACACTAGAAAGATGTATGAGGAGACTAAGGAACATGGGATTGTCGGCCGCTTAGGTGGATATAATTATATGGCAGTAATTAAAAAAGATAAATTAGATGAATTTATTAATAGATTAAATTGTACGAGGGTTTCTTTCGAATTTAAAGGTAAAAAGATAGAATGTGAACTACAAGCAAGAGCTGGAATATATCTATTAACAGGAAATGAACAATATTATCAACAGGCAATAGGGAAAATTAGTAATACCTTTGGACTATGTAGAAGAATGGATTCAACTAATATAATCTTTTACGATGAAAATATTGAAAGACAATTAATTAGAGAAAAAGAAATAGAAAGAGAAATAGAACCTGCTATTAAAAATAAAGAATTTTATGTTGTATATCAGCCTAAGGTTAATTTGCAGAATTATGAAATTGTTGGAGCAGAGGCATTAATAAGATGGAAGCATAATGGAGAAATACTTCCACCATTTCACTTTATCCCAATATGTGAGAGAACCAATCTTATATGTAAGTTAGATTTTTATGTTTTAGAATCAGTTTGTGAATCTATAAGAATGTGGTGTGATCAAGGGATAAAACCAGTAAAAGTATCAGTTAATTTCTCTAAAAAGCATTTTGCAGCAAAAGATATAGCAAAAAATATTATGGATATTATAAGAAAATATAATGTTTCTCCTGAATTAGTAGAAATTGAATTTACAGAAACAGCATATTTAGATGAATATGAAAATTTAATAGCTACCTTAAAAGATTTAAAGGAGTATGGTTTAGGAACATCTATGGATGACTTTGGTGTAGGATATTCTTCTATTAATTTACTACAGGATTTAGAATTTGATGTATTAAAATTAGACAGAGCATTTTTATTAAAACAATCTAAGGAAAGAAATAAAATTATCTGTGAAAATATAGTTAAGATGTCTAAAGAACTTGAAATGGATATAATATCTGAAGGTGTTGAAACAACGGAGCATGTAGAATTTCTAAAAAGTATAGGATGTAATAAAGCACAAGGATATTTCTTTGATAAACCGCTTGAAATAGAAGAGTTTAAATTAAGATTATTAAATAGAAAGTATTAATTTCTTTATTTTATTGATAGATTATACATTATCTTTTGTTGTACAGGAAAAATAAAAAATACTATTATTAGACTATAAGTGTGAAGAGGATATTTATAAATGAATAATATGTTAATACCTATAAAAGAATGTGAATTTAAAGAAAAAGTCGCTATTAAATTTAATAATATTAATGAAGGATTTAATAAATATAATAATTCAGTCATTGAAGGGACAGAGGAAGCTTTTATTCAATTTATTAAGAGTGCATATGAATTAAATGGGCAGGATTATTCTTATGTTGATTTTTATTATAATGTTTTAAATAAAGAAGATAAGTCTACCTTAAAGAAATTAGTTTCAGCAGAGGATAGAAAAGCATTAGAAGACTTCGAAAAGCAATATAATGAAAAGAATATATATTATAAGTTAACAGAAGAGAGTATTCCAATAATAACAAGATTATGTACTAAGGAAGTATTATTTTCAACATTTTATTTTATTAAGTATCCATGTACAATATGGGGAAATTATAATAATAGCTTTCCTATATTTTATAATACCCAGGAGCTTTATTATAAATATAGAGAAATGGCAGCGGAGAATAATATTAATATTAAATAACGGAAAGCAGAAGTATTGTATTAGTAGCAGATACTTCTGCTTTTTTATATGGAAAAATTTTAATGTTAGTACAGAAAAAATTTAACATTATATTGAAAAAATGTTTGAATTACTAGAATTATAGGTTATAATGTAAAAGAATTTCCTTTGAATAATAGATTACAGGTATAAAAAATTGTAACTAAAATAGTGATGAAATATTTTAATTGTTGTGATAGAATAGTCACATGGTATAAAATATGAAGCTTAAGGAAGTGGTATATGGTAAGATTGAGAAATTAAAAGAATAAAAAGCGCCAGAACTCTTAATATAATGAGCAATTATGAATTAAGAATTATGAATTACTGATAAAACTCTTTCAGAGTTTTTGAAAATTAATTTTAAGAAATTCCGTAGGAATTTCAACCTAGCATTCATCATTCATCATTCGTAATTCATCATTGTAAAAAGAGTTGACGAGGATGGGGAGTATCGAAATCTTCGGCGGATGCCCCACGGTATCGCACTACCGTAAACGACTGGTAAACCTATGGAGTGATCTGTAGAACAAATTCAGTCAGGTGTTAAAAGCCCTCAGGTATAGTTTTGATTTCTAGGATTATTATGCCATTTACTAGGCTAGGACGAGCTGTAGCAAAGGAAATAATTTAAAAATTTGGAGGACAAGAAATTATGTGCGGAATAGTAGGATATGTAGGAAGTAAAAATGCAACACCTTATTTAATAGAAGGTTTATCAAAGTTAGAATATAGAGGATATGACTCAGCAGGTATTGCAGTTGTAAATAACGGATCAGTTACTGTAGTTAAGCATAAAGGTCGTTTAGCAAACTTAGAAAATGAATTAGAAAAATCTCCAGTAAGTGGATTTACAGGGATAGGACACACTAGATGGGCAACTCATGGAGCACCATCTGATGTTAATTCACATCCACATCAAACATCAAAGGGAGATATAACAGTAGTTCACAATGGTATAATTGAAAACTACGCAGAATTAACTAAATGGTTAAAATCTGAAGGATATGAATTCAAATCTCAAACAGATACAGAAGTAATACCAAACTTAATTCATCATTTCTATGAAGGAGATCTTTTAGCAGCAGTAATTAAAGCTACAGAAAAGCTTGAAGGAAGCTATGCTATTGGAGTTGTTTGCGGTGAAGAACCAGACAAGCTTATAGCAGTAAGAAAAGATAGTCCATTAATAGTTGGAATTGGACAAGGAGAATCATTTATAGCTTCAGATATTCCAGCTGTATTAAATCATACAAGAGATATTTATCTTTTAGAAGATAATGAATATGTAATTTTAACTAAAGATGGAGCTAAAATAGTTTCAGCTAATGGTGATGAAATAAAGAAAGAAATATATAAAGTAACATGGAATGCAGATGCAGCAGAAAAAGGCGGCTATGATTCATTTATGTTAAAGGAAATTCATGAACAGCCAAAGGCTATCAAAGACACTATGGCAGCAAGAGTTTCTTTAGAAGAATCAGTTAAGTTTGATGATTTCAAATTAACTAAAGAGCAGTTAGATGATATAGATAGAATATATATAGTAGCTTGTGGAACAGCTTACCATGCAGGATTAATGGGTAAAGTAGCAATCGAAAAATTAGCTAGAATACCAGTAGAGGTTGATATAGCATCAGAATTTAGATATAGAGATCCACTAGTAACTAATAAGACTCTTTTAATTACTGTAAGCCAATCAGGTGAAACAGCTGATACATTAGCAGTATTAAGAGAATGTAAAAAGATTGGTGCTAGAACTTTAGCAGTTACTAATGTTGTAGGAAGTAGTCTTTCAAGAGAAGCTGATGATGTTATATACACAATGGCTGGGCCAGAAATAGCAGTTGCATCTACAAAGGCATACACAACTCAAGTTGTAGTAATGAATATGTTAGGAATGCATTTTGCTAAATTAAGAGGAATGTTAAATGAAGAAGTTGAAGCATCATTAAAAGAATCTTTATTAACATTACCTGAAAAAATAGATGAAATATTAGAACACAAAGAAAAAGCAGCTGAAGTGGCTAAGATATTAGCAGGAGAAAATGATGTATTCTATTTAGGTAGAGGGGCAGACTTTGCATTAGCTTTAGAAGGCTCATTAAAAATAAAAGAAATATCATATATCCATTCAGAAGCATATGCTGGTGGAGAACTTAAGCACGGAACAATCGCATTAATTGAGCCAGGAACTAAGATTATTGCATTAATGACTCAGCAGCAGTTAGAAGAAAAGATGGTCAGCAATATTAGAGAAGTTAAGGCAAGAGGTGCTGAAATAATAGCAGTTGCTTATGATGATGATTCAGAATTAGATAAAGAAGTATTTGATTATGTATTACCAATACCAAGAACGAATGAAATGGTAGCACCAGTATTAGGAGCAATCCAATTACAATTACTTGCTTACTACACAGCAAAAGAAAAAGGCTGCGATATAGATAAGCCAAGAAATTTAGCTAAATCAGTTACAGTAGAGTAATAGAATATATTTAATAAAATGAGGTAAAGATTAGTCTTTTCCTCATTTTTTTATTAAGAAAATATTAAAATAATATTACATTTATCATATAATGGTAAAATTTAAATAAAACGGAGTATAATAGAAAAGAGGAACGTAGGAGGCGAAAACAGAAAAACAAAATATTAGAATTAGTTAATAAATGTATTGAGTTAAAATTTATTGATTTAATTTGGTTATTGATTATACCAATAATCAATGTAAATTATTTTTTAGCAAGTGTAGTATCTGATAATGGAATTAGTTTAACTACTTCTTTGGACCGTAAAATCCCATTCAACGCATTTTTTATTCTGCCATATATTTATTGGTATGTATTTGTAGTACTAGGATTTATATTAATAATGCGTAAAGATAGAGAAAGATATATTAGATGCCTTATTGCAACTACGATAGGTATGTGTGTATCATATGTTTTCTTTTATGTTTTTCCTACGGAAATATCTAGACCTGTGGTTAATGATAGTAATATATTAAATAAGCTAGTTAATATGATTTATTATAATGACCGACCTGTTAATTGTTTTCCATCATTACATGTATTAAATACTTATTTAATAATGAGATATACCAAAATAGATGATTCAAAAAGAATTTTTTCTTATACACAAATAGTAGGCATACTAATAATACTATCAACAGTCTTTATTAAACAGCATTTCGTATATGATATTCTTGGATCAATAATTATCAGTGAAATAATAATCAGTATTGTAAATAGGATAAAAGATGAAAAGATAAGATTCTTACTAGAACTTCCATATGAAGTTATAGAAAAGATAGCATCTATTAATATGAAAAATGATAAGAATGGAAGAAAAGCAATAATTGGTGATAAAAAACAAGGGATGATTTAATGAAAGCTTTTACAAAATAAATCTATTTATTTTGTAAAAGCTCTTATTATTAGTTTATATTATTTAAATATAAATTATTCAGATCCTCTTTGTTCATAAAGTAGCTTACTAAAAAGCCCATTATTATTACACCAGGAAAATCTATTATAAGCCTGGCTAAAGTGAATTTATATCCTATGGCAGATACTTCAAACATTAAAGTAGAAATTTTAGTAACGCACCAGGCATTCATAAAGATAATTATATTGCTGAATTTTACTCCTTTTTTTATAAGTACAGCTGTAAATGGAAAAGCGGCATACATAGGACCAGCAGCTACAGAACCTATAAGAATAGATAAGGCTATGCCGATAAGTCCAGATTTATCGCCCATATATTTCATCAGAACTTCTCTTGGTATCCATACGTCCATTAAGCCAAGTAGAAGCATTATTGGTGGAAGTACGCTAAGCATTTGTAAGAAGCTTGCTTTTATATTTACTAGTGATTTAACACCTAAATCATTACTAATAAAAAGTATAATAATCAGGCAGAAAAACATAATTAAGGCAAATTTATATCTCTTTATATATTTCATAGTAAAGCCATCACCCTTCCTAAAAGTAATGCAACAATTATGCTGAAGAAAAAGGCAATAATATTTCTTAGAAATGCCGCTTTTTTGCCAATATATTTTGCTTCTAAAGAAAATGTTAGGAAGCCCACTAAGGTCAAGGTTGAAATAAGTGCAGCGACCTGTGCATAACCGGCTCCATTGTTAAGCAATGTATTTCCTAAAGAAAAGGCTACAAAAGTAGGCATTAATGTAATAGAACCTAACACTGCAGAAAGTATAATTCCTAGGAAACCAGAACTATCACCTATAATTTTTGAAATGGTTTCAGGACTAATAATTGATAAAATAATACCTATAAAAATTATTATACTTAAAAATTGGGGCATAATATTTTCAAAGGAAGTAAATGCAATTTTAAGAGCTTTTTTAGTTTTATCTTTATTTTTAATAAATGAAATTATAAGTAGGAGAGAGGATAGTCCATATAGAATAATAGAAGTCATTTAATCCTCCTCATGAATTATATTATTATGATATGAAGGGTAAAAAAGTAATGATACAAATGATTTATGTTATTTTATAGAGGGTAATTATGAAGATTTCATAATATTATTATGTTAAAGGAGTGATATAAGATTATAGAAATATATACAATAGGACACTCAAACTATACATTAGAAAGATTAATAGATATGCTGAAGTTTTATAATATTAATTGTGTTGTTGATATTAGGGGAACACCTTACTCAAAATATAATGTTCATTTTGATAAGGAAGCTATTAGATATTCTCTTACAAAAGCTGGGTTAGTATATATTTATATGGCTGAAGAATTAGCAGCAAAAAGAATAAATAAAGCTTCATATAATGAAGAAGGATATGCAGATTTTGAAAAGGTAATTTATGAAGATGAGTTTATCAAGGGAATTGAAAGATTAAAAAATGGCTGTGAAAAAGGGTATAAAATTGCATTGTTAGGAGCAATGCAGGATCCTATAAGATGTCATAGAAGCATATTAGTAGGCAGATATTTAAACGATAAAGGGATTAAAGTAAAGCATATATTAGATGATTATTCCATAGCATCTCAAAGTAATATTGAGGAAATGCTCTTAGATAAATATTTTAAGAACAGAGGACAGCTAACCATTGATGATTTATTAGGTAATTCATTATCACGGGAAGAAATGATAGAGGAAGGATATAAACTGGCTAATAAAGAAATTGGTTATAGAATTGAAAATATAGATAAATGAGTATTAAAAGTATATTTTATGTAATAAAATGTAGAAATGTGGTATTATAATAACATTGATTTAAAATAAGGTTTTGAGGAGAAGGATATGAGAGAAAAAGAGATAATGAATAATAAGGTCGTTAATATCATATTGGCATTTATAGCTTCTGTGGCATTATGCCTAGATTATAAGACTATATATCTGACAGATTTTCCAGTAGGAAAGCCATTTAGAGTTGAATTATTTACAATGTCATTATTAACATTTGCATTAATAGCATTATATTTAAAAGTAAAAGAAGAAAAATTACATATTTTAAAGAAGATATTATGCATGATATTTTCTATATTTATGGTTTTAGGAAATAGTTTTTATAGAATGAATTCACTAGAACTTGTAATTGGCAGCAAAAGAATGATGATGATTTCAGTAATTGTATTGATAGGATATTATTATTTCTTTAAAAGACTATATGTAATACTAGATAAATTTATTAATAATTTTAGAATGAAGGATTTAAAGGAAGAGGGGATAATAGGTAGAATAGTATCGTTCATAGATAAGAAGCCATTTTTAGCAAGCTTAATTATTATATTAATATGCTGGGCTATTTATGCAATTGCTTTTTATCCAATAATACTATCACCGGATCCAAGTTTTCAAATCAGGCAATTTTTCAATGTTCATACAAAATATGCTGATTGGGTAATACAATTAGATCCTAATGTAAATATGACTAATCATCATCCAGTATTGCATACTTTACTTTTAGGAGAATGTTTATCTTTAGGAA
Source organism: uncultured Clostridium sp. (assembly GCA_934777095.1). Taxonomy (GTDB): domain Bacteria; phylum Bacillota; class Clostridia; order Clostridiales; family Clostridiaceae; genus Clostridium. The sequence goes on from CAKVNP010000025.1 coordinate 9,812, forward strand.
GAAAGATATTAAATGATAATTTCGGATTATTTATTTATAGTGCAATACAAATGTTAGTTTTATCATCTGTATTATCATATACTATAGTTTATTTAAAAAAAATTAAGGTAAGCAGTAAAGCTAGAGCAATAATTCTATTTATATATGCATTACTTCCAGTGTTCCCATTTTATGCAATGTCTGGAGTTAAGGATACTTTATATACATCATTTGTTATTTTATATGTAATTATACTTTTCAATTTTGTTAAGTATAAAAAAGATGAATCTATTTCAATTGGACATGCTATTGGTATTTATATAGTATTATTGCTTATCGCGTTATTTAGAAATAATGGTTTATACGTAATTGTATTATCTTTCCCAATACTAATTTTATATAGCAGGAAAAATAGAATTAAGTCATCAGTAATATTTTTAGCTTTTATATGTAGCTTTATGTGCTATTCAAAAGTTATATTGCCATACTATAAGATTAGCGATGGAAGTATAAGAGAAGCACTGACTATACCTTTCCAGCAGACAGCACGTTATGTAAGAGAGCATGAAGAAGATTTATCAGAAGAAGATAAGAAAGCTATAGATACTATTCTTGGATATGATGATTTAGCAGCTAGATATAATCCAGAACTATCAGATCCAGTAAAAAATAATTATAATAAATATGCTACAAATGATGATTTAAATGCTTATTTTAAAGTATGGTTTAAAGGGCTTATAAAGCATCCAGTAACATATATAGAAGCTACTATGAATAATATATATGGATATTTTTATCCAAACAAAACAAAATGGTATATATATCATGAATTTGATGCAAGAGTAACTAAAGATAACTTAGTAGACTATAGCTATAATAGTTTAGAAGGATTGAGAACATTATTAATTCAATTTGGAGTTGCATTCCCTTATATTCCTGTTATAGGAATGATATGCAATATAGGAATCAATACTTGGCTTTTATTAATAATGGGTGTGCATTTGATTATAAAGAAGAAGAAAGAATATTTAATAGCATTACTGCCAGGATATATAACGGTTCTTATCTGCATGGCATCACCAGTAAATGCGTACTTTAGATACTCAATGCCTTACATTTTTGCAATGCCAACCCTTATCGCAATGTTCTTTAATATTATTAATGAACATAGATAAATGATGAATTATGAATTACGAATTATGAATTAAGGATAAAATTCCTCTTAGGAGGAATTTTTTTTTATAAGAAAGAAGGAATTCCCACATCAATTCATCATTCATAATTCATAATTATATTTAGAAGTATGATGAGTATATAATTTGTTAAGAGTTTATTGGTTCGCTGCTTTTGTCTATGTAAAGATTATACGCTAGTCCGATACATACAATTATTCCACCAATAACTTTTCCGATAGATAGCTGATTAAGTGTAAAGTAATCAATAAGTATGCCTACAAATAGCTGCCCTATAAAGATTAATAGTGCCATATAAAAGGCAGATATTTTAGGAGCTACATAGTTTGAAAAGGCAATGGAAATAACACCAACAAGGCCTCCAAGATAAGCAGCAAAAGGTATAGCTCTTAATGTATCAGTGGAAGCAAGTAAAGTTTCCTTGCTTACTAATAGAAATACTCCTGATAAGAATAAGCCAGTTATGTAGTTATAAAAAGTACTTTGAAAAACACCTATTTTATTTCCAAGTTGAGAGTTAATAATTCTTGAAATAACAATTGATACACCAGATAAAAGTGCAGCTATAATATAAATTAACATTTAAAATCACTCCTTAATAAATAGTCATTACAACTAATCCTAAAATAATTATCAGTAAGCCCAATATTTTTTTTCGGTTGAATTTTATTTTATTTACACCAAATAAACCATAATGGTCAATAACAATTGCACAAATAGTTTGACCAAAGAGACCTAAAGACATAGTAAGTGATGCGCCTAAAGGCATAAAGGTAAAATTAGAAAGTAGTACGGTAAATACTCCTATTAATCCTGCACTATATAGATATAGCGGGATTTTTTTATCAAATGTAATTTTAGATTTAGTAAATATTAAGATAGCAATAATTCCAATAAGGCCGATAGCATGAATGATTACACTAGATGAATAGTTTCCTGTATATGTAGATAATATGCCGTTTAGGCTTGTCATTATAGCAATTAAGGCACCTATAATTATTGAAAAAATATTGTACATATATAAATCCCCCTTTAATTTTCTACGATCTGTTAAGTTATATGGACATTGCTCTTCTCAACGCTAGAAAATATAATAAGTTTGCCTAGAACTAATTA
>CAKVNP010000026.1 GCA_934777095.1 uncultured Clostridium sp.
TTGCCTTAGATCTTTCGAAAGAAAGATATTCATTATTTATTGATCTTCAAGGCAGATTAGCAAATAACATAGGTAATGTTGAAAATCAAACATATGATATTTTATCTATGATTATTAATAGAATTAAAGAAGAGATATCCTCTATAGAAAATGCAATAAAGAGACATTAATATTAAGTTTAAGATCAGCTTAGTGTCCTAAGTTGATTTTAAACTTTTTTTTATAATAAAATGTATAAAATATCAAAAAATAATATAAATTTACAAGCAATGCAACTATGGTATAATAAGGTATATAAAATTTAAACTGGGGAGGAATAGAAATGGAATTAAAATGGAGCTTAGATGAATTATATACCTCATTTACTTCTGAAGATTTTAAAGATGATTTAGAAGGATTAGCAGAATTAATTGAGGATATGAAGCAGTTTGCTGATATAGTAGTAAAAGATTATGAAAATGTAAAGGCTAAATTAGAGCAGTATATAGAACGAACAGCTGCATTCACTGATTTAGTTACAAAGCTTGGTTCATTTATTGAATTAAGCTTAAGTGTAAATACTAAAGATGAAGAGGCATTAAAAAACTCTGATATATTTGAAAAAGAACTTACTAAAGTTGTAGAAGCTAATACAAAATTAGAAAAATGGATTAGCGGCATTGAAAATATAGATGAGATTATTAATTCATCATCATTATTAAAAGAACATGAATTTATTATTAAAGAGATAGTAGAAAAAAGCAGATATCTTTTAAGCGATAGAGAAGAAGCAATAATTGCTAAAATGCAGAATACAGGCTCTGCTGCTTGGTTAAAGCTAAAGGATAATTTAATTTCTACATTAAAGGTAGAAATTGAAGAGAATGGAGAAATAAAGGAGTATCCATTAACAGTTGTACTAAATATGGCCTATGATACTGATGCTGAAGTAAGAAAAAAAGCTTACCAGGCAGAAATAGAATCATATAAGAAAGTTGAAGAAGGCGTAGCAGCAGCACTTAATGGAATTAAGGGTGAAGTTCTTACTATATGTGAATTGAGGGGGTATAATTCGCCATTAGAAAAGACCTTAATTGATTCAAGAATGGATGAAGAAACTTTAAATGCTATGCTCGATGCGATGAAGGAAAGCATGCCTGTATTTAGGAAGTATTTAAGAAGAAAAGGTGAAATATTAGGACATAAAAATGGGCTTCCTTTTTATGATATGTATGCACCAGTAGTAGATGCAGATATGAAATATTCATATGACGAAGGCAAAGAATTTGTAGTAAAGAACTTTAGAACATTTAGCGATAACTTAGCTGATTTTGCTAAGAAGGCTATGGATAATAAATGGGTAGATGTTGAACCAAGAGAAGGTAAGGTTGGGGGAGCATTCTGCGCAGGACTTCATTTGTTAGGAGAAAGCAGGATACTTTTAAATTATGGAGGAAGCTTTAGTGACGTGGTTACTTTTGCACACGAGTTAGGTCACGGATTCCATGGAGAATGTTTAAATGAGGAAAGCGTATTAAATGCTGAATATCCAATGCCAATAGCTGAAACAGCATCAACATTCTGTGAAACTATTATAAAGAAAGCTGCAATTAAGGAAGCTTCAAAAGATGAAGCACTTGCTATTTTAGAATCAGAAATAAGCGACTGTACACAAGTAATTGTAGATATTTATTCAAGATTTTTATTTGAAAAAGCTTTATTTGAGGAAAGAAGTATAAGTGCATTATCTGTTGAAAGAATCAAGGAGCTTATGATAAATGCTCAGAAGGAGGCTTATGGAGATGGCTTAGATCCAGAGTATCTGCATCCATATATGTGGACTTGGAAACCACATTATTATTATGCAGATAGTAATTTTTATAATTTCCCATATGCTTTTGGACTTTTATTTGCTAAAGGATTATACGCTGAATATCTAAAGAAGGGTAAAGCTTTTACCACAGAATATGAAAAACTTCTTTCAATAACAGGAAAGAATAAGATAGCAGATGTAACTAAAGTGATGGGCATAGATATCCATAATAAAGAGTTCTGGAAAAATTCATTAAAAACTATCGAAGAAGATATAGAAACATTTATGAAATTAAGCGAAACATTAATAAAGTAATATAGAGATAATAGAGGAGCTTCAGGAAGGAGCTCCTTTTATCTTAACGGAAAATTATCTTATTATTGAATGAAAAATTGATAGAATAATATAAAATTAAAATAAATATTAAACATTTTATAAAAACAAAGAAATAATATGAAGAATTTGTCTTAAAAATGGTATAATTTTAACATGTTAAAAAAATACAAGATGAAAAGGAGAAGATAATATGAATATTTGTATTATAGGAGCAGGAAATATAGGAACTTATTTAGCTGCATATATCTCTTTAAAAGAAGAAAATAAAGTCTGGTTACATACCTCTAGACCTTCAGCATTTAATGGAACAGTTGAATTGATCGAAGAGGAAAAAAATCTAGTACATAATGTAAAATTACACTGTGTTACTTCAAGTTTGGAAGAAGCAGTAGGAAATGTAGACTATGTGTTAATAACTCACCCATCATTTATGGTAGAAGAAACAATAGAATCAATTTGTCCATATTTAAAAAAGGGAACTGTAGTAGGTGTAGTTCCAGGGTTTGGTGGTAAAGAATATTTAATTCAAAAGCTTCTTGAAAAAGAATGCATATTCTTTGGTACACAAAGAGTAACCTCAATAATAAGACTTAAAGAATATGGGAAATCGGTAGTGTTAAAGCAAAAGAATCCATTTGTAAGAATAGCTGCAATTCCAAAGGAGCATACAAAGGAAATTGCTGAAACAATGGAAAAATTAATTGATATTCCTTGCTTTGCATTAGATAGTTATTTAGGAATAACTTTATCACCATCAAATCCAACAATGCATCCTTCAAGATTATATGAATTATTTAAGGACTATGTGCCAGGAGAAACTATGTATGAGAGAAATCCATACTTTTATGAAGAATGGGGCACAGAAGCATCAAAATCTTTATTAGAAATGGATGAAGAATTAAAAGCTATTTTTAATTCAATAAATGAAAATAATGATTTTAATCCATTAGATATGGAAAAAATCAAAGTTAGATATGAAATAGAAACACCAGAAGAGCTTTCTAAGAAAATAAATACTGCACCTGGATTTATTGGGATTGATTCACCAATGGCAAAAGTAGAAGGTGGATATATTCCAGATTTAAGTTCAAGATACTTTATTGAGGATCTTCAATTTGGTTTATGTATTATTAAAGCTTTTGCAGAACTTTGCAGTGTTGAAACACCAAAGGTTGATGAAATAATATATTGGGCACAAAAGCTATTAAAGAAAGAATATGTTGTTAATGGAAGATTAACAGGAAAAGATGTAAGTGAATTAGCAATACCTCAAAATAGAGGGATTAAAGATAAAAGAGAGCTTATTAAATATTATAAGAATATTTAATAGTGAATGTACCTGCGGCAAGAGAGTGAGATGGTAGGTTGAAAACTATCCTTTAGATAAGTTTTTGCAGTGGATAGAGGAAGGTATTAATTGAAATAAGAAAGAGCTAATAACTTTTAGGGGGAGGAGTTATCAGCTCTTTTATATATAAATTGGGGGATTGTTAACTGTTATTTGGTATTTTTATTAGCTTTATTAATTAAATTAGAATTCTCTTGAATAGTGTTAGCTGAGTTAGTATGCTCTTGGTCATTGAATTCTAATGAACAAAGGCTGCTTAGAAAAAGTGTAAAGATATCTTTTCTTTTTAAGTTAATTGTATCTGACATATAATCACTCCTTTGATTTGTGCTTTATTAGCAATAAGTAATTTAATCAGCTGTGTAGTAATAATAATTCAGTAAACTGTGTTTCTTGTTTCTTTCCATGGTTATATAATAAAGGATTAATATGGCAATTGTGTGTCTGAAATATAAAGATAAAATGAAGATGTTTTATCTCATGAAATAATTATTATGATATAATAATTGTCATAGAAAATAACGAAGGATAGAATAGGTGATATTTTGAGGATAAATAAGATGCTTAGTAATTTAGGCATATGTTCAAGAAAAGACGCAGCAAGATATATTGAAGCAGGAAGGGTTAAGGTGAATGGGGTATTATCGATACCAGGACAGTGGGTTGAGGAATGTGATGAAATACTTATTGATGATGAACCGGTATCTCAAAGAGAAAAGATTTATCTTGCATTAAATAAGCCTGTTGGAATTACCTGCACAGCAGAAAAGACGGTAAAGGATAATATAATAGAGTATTTAAATTATCCTGAATATATTTTCCCAGTAGGAAGACTTGATAAACCATCACAAGGATTGATAATCTTAACTAATGATGGAGTTTTAGCTAATAAGATATTAGAGTCGGAAAATGAGCATGAAAAAGAATATGTGGTTACGTTAAATAAGCCTTTTGATGATGAATTTATTAAAGGAATGTCTGCAGGGGTTGAAATATGTGGGCAAATTACAAGACCGTGTAAAGTATATCGAGTAAATGATGATACTTTCAGGATTATCCTTACTCAAGGTCTTAATAAGCAAATCAGGAGAATGAGTAAGGTTTTTGGTTATGAAGTAATTAAACTTGAAAGAATAAGGATAATGAATATAACCATTGAAGGAATAGAGTATGGAAAGTATAGAATAATTTCAGAAGATGAAATTAAAGAAATGATGAGATTGACTGAGAAAAAAATATAAAAGAAAATATATAAAGAGTATTGAAAAAAGAAAAAACACTTGTTATAATATGTTTTTAAAATAATAAAGATTAGTGCTGCAACACTAATCTTTAATTAATTTCAATTCATTTTTTGTTAATAAGGTAAATTGTGTATAAAAAGGTACTCAGCTTAAAAATGTACTTTTTTATGCATAGATTACTCCATATCTTTAGCTGTGAAACCTAAAGGCAATAATTCTTTTAAAGTATATTCTTTGTAGTCAGTAGGACTTTTAGCTAAGATAACTCTAAATGTTTCATGGTCGCAGAATTCTGCCATCACTTGTCTACAAACACCACATGGTGCACAGTAATCACCTTCACCTATTTTTGTTCCATGAGGATGTCCAACGATTACTATAGCAGTAAATTCTTTTTGTCCCTCTGAAACTGCTTTAAAGAATGCTGTTCTTTCAGCACAGTTAGTTGGTGAGAAAGCTGCATTTTCTATATTGCATCCTTGATAAACTTTACCGTTTGTACCTAATAAAGCAGCACCTACATTAAAGTGTGAATATGGAGCATAAGAGAAACTTTGAGCTTCGAATGCTTTTTCGATTAATTGTTGATCTGTTATCATAATCTTACCTATTCCTTTCGTAAAAAACTTCGATATACAGTATTATAATGTCCCAATATAGGGAATGATATTATATCAAAAAAATAGTCTAAAGTAAATACGATATAGGTTTATAGCAACAGAAATTATTAAATATCATTAAGACTTTCTATTATTAATTACATAAGTTGCACTAAAATTTTAAAACTCACTACGTTCAGACGATAAATTTTCTGTATAGTTTTTAACCTAGGAAACAATTTTGTAACAAGTTAATTAAATTATGTAAAACCCCCCATATATTATATAATTATATAATATATGGAGGTTTATTTTTATGAAAGCAAAAATAATATGTGGGGCATTTATAGCAGCGTTTCTTATGGATGGGTGTGCTGATAAAACAGTAGTAGTTGAGGAAAATACAAAAAATGTACAAATACAGGATACGTATTATATTAAAGAAAATAATCTGGTGAATTTAACTGGGCAGTATTGGCCTGTTAAATATAATGAAGAAGGTATTTATGCTTATGATGAAGTAGGCAATCTGAAGTTGATCAAAGAAGATGGCTCAAAAGAAAATCTTACTGAAAAAGAAGGATTAGTAGATTTTAATGGATACTATGCACTTTATGGATTAAAAAAAAATGAAATTACCAATACTTATAATTTCGTAGATGTAGATAAAGGGATAGATGAAGAAATTGACGGATATAGTAGAGTGACAGTTTTATATAGAGCTTCATATTTGGATTATTATCAGTTTGATGATTATATTACAGGCAGTGATAGATATTATATGAGTATGTTTTATTCAACTGATGTTAGGGAAGATGGATTGCTTTGTATTAATTATAAGGAGCAGCTTGCTGTAATAATAGATACTGAAACTAGTCAGATGTATTATATGGAGTATAACAAGGGAAATGAAGAGCAGTGTATCGCCTGCCTGTACTATGATAATAATACAGAAAAGATTATGGCAATATCTTATTCAGGCAAAGTAAAAGAAGTAAAATTACAAGATGGAAGCATAATTCTGGAAGATAAGAATGAAATAAACTTAAATGGATATGAAATTTCTAATAATGGATATCAATGTTTAGGAGGTCTTTCAGGTAATAGAATAAGTATTGAGTTAAAAGATAGTAATAACGGTGAAACCTTAGGAGGTATTTATAATATTGACAATAATGAACTAACAATAATAGAGGATACCAAAATTATTAATACTTTTGGTAAAGATGATTTGGTGGAAGTTATCTATAATAAAGATCGTTATATAGGACAGTTAAATGATAAAAATACTATTGATTTATTATTTAAATTAAATCAAAAATCTGAAAATGTAGCATATACAGTTGGCTTGATGAATGAAAATGGAGACAAAATACTTTATGAAAAATTAAACTTAGATAAAGGGGAATATGATTATTTAATTTTAGAGCTAGATAAAAAGTAGAATGGGATGAGAGATATATGGAGAAGAAAAAAGTATTGGTTGTAGAAGATGAATTTTCAATAAACGATGTTTTATGTTTTGCATTAAGAAAAGAAGGATATGATGTCAGGTCAGTATTTACGGGGGAAGAGGCTTTAGTAATGGCAGAAAGCTTTAAGCCGGATTTAGTTCTTTTAGATTTAATGCTGCCTGATATAGATGGGTTTGAAGTATGTAAGGAAATTTCTAAAGAAACTTATGTAATCATGCTTACGGCAAGAGGAGAACTTATTGATAAGCTTTTAGGGCTAGAACTTGGTGCTGATGATTATATGGTGAAGCCTTTTGAAATAAAAGAGGTACTAGCTAGGATAAAAGCTGTATTTAGAAGGAATCATAAAGTAATAAAAGAAGAAGAAAAAATAGAAGACATCTATGGAATAGTAATCGATAAAAATGATAGGCGGGTATATAAGGACGGTGTTGAAATTCCTCTTAGAAGGAAGGAATTTGATCTTTTAAATTTTTTAGCACAAAATAAAAATATAGTATTTTCTAGAGAAGAACTTCTTGATAAAGTATGGGGATATGACTTTGATGGTGAGCTAAGAACAGTAGATGTCCATATAAGAAGGGTAAGGTCTAAGCTTCGGGAAGACAAAGGAAATTCAATTATTGAAACTGTATTTGGTGTAGGGTATGTCATGAGGTGAAGAGGTGTTTAAGACAGTAAGAGGAAAGCTGCTTGCTAGCAGTATTTCAATATTAATAATTATCAACATTATATTTACTATTTTTATCTATCTTTATTTAGGGGATAATTTTCAAAAAGATATGATTGATGAGATGGCTAAAGTAAAAAGTGCAGCTGTTAATATAATAAAAATGAATGAAGTTACCCAGCAGCCAGTATGGAAAAGCTTATATTCAATAAATGAAATGGTAGATTCTTATGTGGCTATAACAGATGAGCAGGGGGAAATAAGCCAGTTTACAGGAATTGCCTTGCTGGAAGAAGATGTAGAAAAGATAATTAATAATAGTAATAATATAAAATCATTAATAAAATTTAAAAAGGAAGGCAGTGTATACTGTGTAACATATAATTATCCTATTTATTTAGAACAACAGCTTTATGGAAATTTAATCATTCAAAAGGATTATAGCAATAAATATAATAATAATTTAAAAACTATCAGTATCATAATATTAGGACAAGCCATAACAGTTTTAGCAATAAGTTTAATTATCAACAAAATAATTACTAGGGAGATTAAGCCATTGCAGATTTTAAGCAGCTCTATGGAGGAGTTTAGAAGAACAAATAATAGTGATGATGTAATTATTATAAGTAATGATGAAATAGGAAGTTTGTCAGAAAGTTATAATTTAATGAAAAATGATTTAAGTAGACAAATGCAGATAATAATAGATGAAAAAGAGAAAATAGAAAAACTGCAGAAGTCATCAAGGGAATTTTTTAATAATGCCACTCATGAATTAAAGACACCAGTTACAGCTATTTCTTTATATGCGCAGATGCTGAAAGAAAACAATCTTAAAGATTTAGAGGAAGATTTTATCTTAAGGGCAGCAGAAAGAATTGATTTAGAAAGTAAGAAAATGAAAATGCTTGTGGAGAATTTATTAGAGGTTTCCAAAGGAAAAACTATTAATGAAAAAGTGAAAAGTCAATTTTCTTTTACTGAATTAGTAAGGGAAGTATTAGAGGACCTTGAGCAGCGGATTTTAGAAAAGAATTTAAAGATAAATAAAGATTTTAGTGAGGCTGATTGCTATGGTTGTATTGATGATATTGAGCAGATAATAGTAAATCTTATTGATAATAGCATAAAGTATGCAGCTGATGAAAATATTTATATCAACATTCATGATAGTAATGAGCAATGTGTATTTGAAATTAGTAATAAATGTAGTGATATTCCAGCAGAAGTTAGTGGGAAATTATTAGAGCCATTTATTAAATATAATAAGTTTAATGATATGACTAGGGAGGTAAGCAGCTCAGGGTTAGGTCTATACTTATGTAAAGAATTAGCAGAAAAAAATAATGGAGAAATTTCTTATTGTATAGATAAAAATATAATCACTTTTTTATTAAAAATGAAAGTGAAAAAGAGTTTTGGTAAATATTGACAAATAAAATGTTTTAACCAATATACTCTTCTTATAGTGCTTTTTATAAGAGGTGAAATCTATGAGTGAGTATATTAAATTACGAATTATGAGTGATGAATGATGAATTTAGGTAAGAACTCATTTAGGGGAGTCCTATTTTTATATAATTAAAGAAACTCCCTTTAAAGGGAGTTTCAACATCAATTCATAATTCGGAATTTATCATTTTAATTTTTTTTAAATTAATAAGTAAGGATTTCAGCTCCGTCTTCTGTAATAAGTACAGTGTATTCCCATTGAGCAGAAGGGTATCCGTCTTCAGTTAAAGCTGTCCAGTCGTTTTCAGCATCGATAAAGATATCATGTTTACCCATATTAATCATTGGCTCTATTGTGAAAGTCATTCCAGGAACTAAAAGCATTTCAGTACCTGCCTTTCCAACGTGAGCAACAAAAGGATCTTCGTGGAATTGAAGTCCGATACCATGTCCGCCAAATTCTCTTACTACTGAGTAGCCATTAGCTTCTGCATGTTTTTGTACTGCTTCAGCAATATCGCCCATGAATCCCCATGGCTTAGCAGCTTTAAAGCCAATATCTAAACATTCCTTAGCAACATCAACAAGCTTATCTAATTCAGGATGTACATTGCCAATCTTGAACATTCTTGATGCATCAGAGAAATATCCGTTATAGATAGTTGATACGTCTACATTAATAATATCTCCATCTTGAAGAATTATATCTTCACTTGGAATACCGTGGCATACTTCATCATTTATTGAAGTACAGCAGCTTTTTGGGAATCCTTGATAATTAAGTGGAGCAGGTATTGCACCTTGTTCTACTGTAAAATCATGTACTAATTTATCTATTTCAGCTGTAGACATACCAGCTTTGATATTTTTAGCAACTAAATCTAAAGCACCGGTATTTATTTTAGCGCTTGCTTTAATACCTTCAATCTGCTCAGGAGTCTTAATTATTTCTCTTGGTGGAACAAGGGCTCCTCTTAATTGATAACTATGAATCTTTTCATCAAAAGCTAAATGGCAGTTTTTATATTTTTTACCGCTGCCACACCAGCAATGGTCATTTCTATTTAAATGCATAATAAAATCTCCTTATCTCATAAATATAGCTTTATTATAGTACTTTATTAAGAAAAAGTGAAATTTAAATAATAATTTACATAAAACTGTAAATGATATAAAATCTAATTGGTACAAATTGGAGGTAAATTGTTATGAAAATTATGGTTATCGAAGATAACAAAAGTATACAGCAGGAATTAATTGATTTTTTAAATAGATATGGTTATGAAGCAGTGGGAACTGATGATTTTAAGAACGTAGCAGCTGAAGCAATTAATAGTAATGCCGATTTAATTTTATTAGATATAAATCTGCCTTATTATGATGGATATTATGTATGCAGAGAAATAAGGAAGGTGAAAAATACACCAATAATAGTAGTTACCAGCAGGGATAGTGATATGGACGAAATAATGAGCATGAATTTAGGTGCTGATGATTTTATTTCTAAGCCATATAATACAGAAGTACTTTTAGCTAGGATATCATCTTTGTTAAGACGGGTATATGGTAATGCAGAAGAAGTATTATCTTATAAGGAACTTAAATTAAATATAGGGAATGGAACATTATCATATAAAGATCAAGAAACTGATTTAAGTAAAAATGAAGCTAAAATAGCATTATGCTTGATTAAAAATAAAGGTAAGATTGTTACTAGGGAAGAATTGATGGATTATTTGTGGAATTCAGATCTGTATGTAGATGATAATACATTGTCTGTTAATATAACAAGACTTCGAAAAAAGCTACAATCAATAGGATTTAAAGATGCAATAGAAACGAAGAGAGGTATAGGTTATATATTGCCATGAAAATAAGAGAGTATATTTATTCTAAAATTCCATATTTATTAGGTAACTTAATAATATATCTGTTCTTTTTTGTAATATTAAAAATAGCAGGCAGAGATCCTTATTATGCAGTTATTTTATTTTTAGTATGGTTTATGCCTTTGGTTATTTATTTATTGATAGATTGCATTAGTAAAAAGAAATTTTATGATTCAATAAATGATGTAATGAATGGCTTAGATCAAAAATATTTATTGCCAGAAGTAATTAAAAAACCTAAATTTTATGAAGGTGAAATAATCTATGATATTCTTCAGGAAAGCAATAGGAATATGCATGAACATGTATCTTTCTATAAAAATCTTCAAAGTGATTACCGTGAATATATCGAAGCCTGGGTACATGAAATAAAGACACCAATTGCTTCATCAAAAATGATTATTGAAAACAATGGTGGAAAAATTAAATTAAGCTTGGATGATGAAATGAATAAGATTCAAGATTATGTTGAACAAGTATTATATTATTCTAGAAGCACTGGTGTCAGCAATGATTATTTGATTAGGGAGTTTAGTTTAAAGGAAAGTGTATCATCAATAGTAAGAAGAAATAGGAGAACTTTTATAAATAAAAAGATTAAGGTGGATATTGAAGGGGTAAGCCATCAGGTAGTAACAGATAAAAAATGGATAGAATTTATTATAAATCAAATTATGGTTAATTCAATTAATTATAGTAAAGCTGAAAATGCAGTTATCAAAGTTTATTCACAAAAATCAAAAAATAGTGTGGTGTTGACTATTGAAGATAATGGAGTAGGAATTTGTGAGCAAGATATAAGCAGGGTATTTAATAAAGGTTTTACTGGTGAAAATGGACGGAAATATGGGCGTTCTACCGGAATAGGACTTTATTTATGCAAGAAATTATGTGAAAAATTAGGCTTAAGTATTGAGCTTGCTTCAAAAGAAAATCAGTGGACCAGGGTAGATATTATTTTTCCAAGTACTAATCTTACTAAATTTTAGCTTTTCTTTCAAAAATGAAAGAAAAGTGAAAGAAAGATAGATAGGTAATGAAAAAACTTAGATATACAATTTATATATCAAGTAAATAGGAGTGAGATTAATGGAAAGTCTATTAAATGTAAAAAATGTTGAAAAATATTATGGAAGCAAAGGTAATATCACTAAAGCAATAGATAATATCAGCTTTAATGTTGCAAAAGGTGAATTTGTAGGAATAATGGGCCCTTCAGGAAGTGGAAAGACAACTATGCTTAATTGTATTTCAACTATAGAT
>CAKVNP010000027.1 GCA_934777095.1 uncultured Clostridium sp.
AAGGCCCTTCTCATGTCCTTCATTCACCATGGAAATGATTTCTTCCTCCGTCATCTTGTCCGAATTGCCTTTTCCGAATAAACTTTTCAGATTCTGGAAAAATCCGGGATGATTCAAGAGCACACCCAAGCCCTCGCCCCTTTCATGCCCTCCGGCTCTGGTTACGTTGACCCTCCCATCGGGAACCTTATCTTAACGGAGGCCGGGGAGCTTGAGGTCAAGCGTTGGAGTACCAAAGACCTTTTAACCAGAAAGGAGCGCTGGAAAGAACGCCTGATTGGGTTCTTATCTGCTTTGCTTCTGTGGGCGCTGCAAACCCTTATAACACAAATTTTTCTATTGCTTTAGCTACACCATCTTCATCATTTGTATCTGTAATATAATTTGCTTCTTTTTTAATTTCTTCTGAGGCATTTCCCATAGCAATTCCCATACCTGCACATTCTATCATATGTAAATCGTTCCCTGCATCTCCCATAGTTATAACCTGCTCTAAAGTTATTCCCATATAATCAGCTAACATTTCTACTCCCACACCTTTGTTTACTCTTTTATCTAAAAACTCTAAGAAATGTGGAGCACTTCTTACTACAGTATATTTATCATATATTTCTTTTGGAAGCTGTTCCATTACTCTGTCGATAGCTTCTTTTTCATCTATCATCATAATTTTTATTATGCTATGATCATTTTCTATTTCACTATAATCATCAACATTAATATTAATACCATTAATATTTGCTTCTAACTCAGTATATTTTGTAATTTCTGGAGTTATTAACCCTTTTATTTCAGAAAACGCATGAATATTAGTATTTAACTCCTTGCTTAACTTATAAAGCTCATGTAAATCTTTACCAGTTAAAGTAATTTTACTTATTACTTCTTTACTTCTTGTTTTTAGAACTAGTCCACCATTATAGCTTAATACATAATCATTTTCGGTAAACATATCTAGTTCCTCTAAATATCTTGTTACACCTTCTATCGGTCTACCAGTAGCAAGAACAACTGTTACTCCTTTTTCTCTGGCAGCTTTAATAGCCATCTTTGTTCTATCTGATATTGTTTTATCTTTTCTTAATAAGGTTCCATCCATATCTAATGCTATTAATTTATACATATATTCTCTTCTCCACTCCTTATTACAGTATCAAAGATAATTATAACAAAGTAAAATACTATCGCAAAGTATTTTTCAAAGGTTATAGAAGTTATTTAACATTCTATTCCTTATAATCTAGATATTTATGAATAATATCATCAAATCCATCACGCTTCAAAATACCAATTACTATTCCAATTATTTCATAGCTTGATGTATTGCCATATTCACCCCTTATTTTAATCAATAATTTTTCTATATCTCCAGCAATAATTTTTATATCTGATTCATTTAACATTTCCTTACTTGAATTTGTAGCATTTAAAATACTTGTAACTATCTTTTGAAGATTAAATTCATCTAATCTTCCATCTTTCTTAATTACCATCATTTCTATCATCTCCTTAAATATATTTTTATCAATTCTGCTATTAAATAATTCATATATTTTAAAATGAATAAGTAATTAAACAATGCATTTTTTTCTACAAAATTTGTTATTCTTTCATATTTGTATCATATCTTTTTTATTTTTTATACATTATTAATATAATACTTTATCAGGAGGCTCCAATGATCCATTTATCGGCTATTTTAAATAAAATCAAATTTAAATCTAGAAGCAAAGATAATTATCAAGAAAATGTGCTTTCTTTTATAAATAGCGGTAATTTTATAAGCTCCAGCAAATATTTAATTTGGGTAGACACAAAAAATTTTAAAACTAATATATTTAAAGGTTCAAAAAATAACTGGATTTTAATTCAAAGCTATTTATGTACCATAGGCAAGCCTTGGAATCCTACGATAAAAGGAACTTACTTTGTTGGTGTTAAAGGATATTCTTTTGGTGAAGCAAGAGGTTTCCGTTGTCTTTACTACACACAGATTAAGGGCAATTATCTATTCCACTCTATCCCTTATTATTTAGATGGCTCAATAAAAGATAGCCGCCTAGGCATGATGCTTACTGATGGCTGTGTAAGACTTGCTACTGAAAGTGCCAAGTGGATTTACGATAATATACCTAGTGGTACCACAATCTTTATTAGTTAGCGGTTAGAAGGAGGACTTCTTACATGAATTTATTTAAAAAAATAAGAAATGCATATTATATTACAAGACTGAAAAAAGAAAAACTATCACAAAACATAAGATATGCAAGTTATGAAAATGATGCTGCTTCATATGTAAACCATAATAACTATACAAGCTCTACCGGCTATTTAATCTGGGTTGATACATTAAGCTTTAAAGTCAATATTTTTACGGGATCAAATAATAATTGGCGGATAAAAAAAAGCTACCTTTGCTCCATTGGGAAACAATCCACTCCTACACCTAAGGGTACATTTTTTGTAGGCATTAAAGGTTATTCATTTGGGCAGAATCACGGCTATGTCTGCTATTACTATACTCAGATAAAAAACAATTATCTTTTTCATTCAATATTATATAACCTCGATGGTACTATACGTGATGGCAGACTAGGCATGAAAATTTCTGATGGCTGCATCCGCTTGTTAAAAGAAAATGCAAAGTGGCTCCACGATAATGTACCAAGTGGAACCACAATAAAAATAACATAGGTAAGTATGTATAACTACAAAAACTACTAATTTCATTAAGAATCTTTATCACCTAAAAAAACTGTATAGCTAAAAGTTTTGAACTCACTTTGCTCAAACAGCAAAACTTTCTTAACGCTATACAGCTTTTTTATGAGCTAAGATTCTAAAATTCAATTAAATGTTTTCTCCGTTATACATACTTCCTTTAATTATTTTATAAGGGTGAAATCCCCCAAGGGGATTTCACCCTTAATTTATACTTCATCTGGATTTTGTGGATTGCCTACGTTGTTTTGATTTTTATGTAGTTTTTGTCTTCTTTTTCCCTTTTGCTGAGGATTATTAGTTTTCGAATTTTTAGGCATTTTTCTTTCTCCTTTCACTATATAATTATCTATTATCCCCTTTTTTCTAATTTTAATTATTTCTATCTTCTAAATAAAAAATAAGAAGCTTTCTATAAGCTTCTTATTTTTTATACTATTGTATTTTTCAAACTAAACTTCCAGCTGTTCAATTTCGATTGAATAGCTTCCACAATTCTTACATACATTAATTGATACTATATAGCTATTATCTACTTTTCCTGCTCTTTCAAGTCTATTATATGAAAGTCCTTCATATTCTTTATCAATGCTGCTGATTACCACTTCTTCATTTTTTGTATAAATATAAAAATGGTATTCTAAAAATGCAAAGAACTTCTTCTTATCTGCTACTCCATCTTGGCAGTTTTCGCAAGCTAAATTAAAGTAAGCTTTAGCGAAATCAACTTCACTGCTATTATTAGTCATCATATTAATTATATCTTCTTCACAGATATTTTTTATTGGAGTTTCCTCATCATTAGCAAAATACTCTAAGTTTTCTTCTGTTAATATGTATTCCTTATCTTCGAATTTAAATTTAAATTCCATATTTCCACTTTCCCTTCAATTAAATTACTATAATTTTATCATACAAAAATCTATAAATAAACTTTATATCTATACGATAAACAAATGTAAACATGAATTAAGCTGAATTTTATCTGTAATTTCTAATTTTCCATTTACATTTTATTAACATTTTATCAAATTTAGTGTACAATAAGTTTATTATACTATATGGAGGTATTATTTTGAGTAATAAAAATATTTATCTAGTCTTTTCTAAAACGGGTACTATGTTTTCAAATATAATTTCATTTTGTACTAAAGAAGATTATGCCCATGTTTCAATCTCTTTAGACAGTACATTCACTAAAATGTATTCTTTTGGACGAATAATACCAGATAAAGTTCTGCCGGCTGGCTTTGTTGAAGAAAATCTATATTCTGGAGTATTTTCTATGTTTCCAGATAGCAGATGTATGATATATAGGGTGCCAGTTACTGTTGAACAATATAATCTCCTTTGTGATGAAATAAATAACTTTAAAGATAATAAAGATAATCTTAGATATAACATTTTAGGTACAAGCCTTTTATATATAAATAAACCGAGAAAAAGAGAAAATCGATATTTTTGTTCTGAATTTGTTTCAGAAGTATTAATAAATAGTGGTATTTATAAAACGGACAAGCTTCCCGAAAGCATTTTACCATTAGACCTTTTAGAAATATCTCCAAAAACTCTTATTTATGAAGGCTATATTAACGAATCAAAGTATTTATTTGCAATGCCTAATTTAATTTAATTTAATTTATTAAAGCAGCACTTCCATAATAATTAGAAATGCTGCCTATTTTTTTAGCTATTTTTAAAAGTGTTATAATAAATGTTATATATTTCTTCAAACGATACTTCCTCAGGGTGGTTTTTAAGTTTACTTTTATTATTCCACATTGAATCAGTATAATCTTTTATTTCTTCCTCAGTTATTTCTATATCTACTTTAGTTAATGCTGATAAAATTTCAATCATTTCTTCGTAAGATTTAAGACCTAACAATGCCCATATATTATCTATCTTTTTCCTATCTTTAAATACTGCTAAATATTCCTTATAAAGACATCCATTAGCCAATCCATGTGGCATATTCTTAAAATATGTTAATGGATATCCCATACCATGAGGAAGAGAGGTTCCTGTCTGAGCAATCACCATTCCTGCCATAGTTGATGCAATCATTAAGTTTTCCCTATCAGTATAACTAAACTCTCCTTTTAACAGAGCTGGAATAGCTTTTCCCCAAATTACTAATGCTTTTTCAATTACTCCATCTGTTAATATATTAGCATTTTTGTTTAAATAACTTTCTACTAAATGTGAAAAAGCATCTACTGCTGTGCTTATAGTAGTTTTCACAGGCATAAATTCTGTATACTTTGCATCTAATAATGCTACTTTAGGGAAAACTTCCTGCCCTAAGTTCATTTTAGTCTTTTCTTTATGTACAGTTACTATTGAATATTGTGTTGTTTCACTGCCCGTACCTGAAGTAGTTGGAATAGCAATTACATCTAATGCTGCAAGCTTTCCTGAAGTAAATATATTTTCTTTTGTTATTTCAGGATTTTTCATCATTACTGCGATAGCTTTTGAAGCATCTAATGGTGATCCTCCACCTATTCCGATAATAAATTCACAGCCAAAATCTCTTCCTATATCAGAAGCCTTTTCAATAGTCTCCAATGATGGATTTTCTTCTACCTCATTAAATACTACATAATGAATATTAGATTTATTAAGTGCTTTTACAGTATCCTCCAATGATCCATTTACTTCAGCTGAATGTTTCCCCGTAACAATTAATGCTTTTTTACCATACTTCAAGAATAAATCAGCATTATTTAACACTGCATTATTTTCCATAATTACTTTTGTTGGCATAAAAAAATTTATGTTCAAGATTATTTTCCTCCTTTTAAAATATGGGCTGAGCTATTATTGCTCTGCCCATATAAATATAATACTATTTAAAATCCTCTATTCTTATTATATTATCAACACCCTTAACGGTTTTCAAGTCGTTCAATCTTTCAATAGCATCCATTAAAAGACTTTCTTTTATTGCATGGGTAATCAATACTAAAATCACATCTGTATTGGCATCGTCCTTCCTTCCTTTTTGGATAACTGTCTTCAAGCTTACTTTATTAGAACCGAATATTGTAGTTATCTGGCCTAATACACCTGGTTTATCGCCTACTGTAAGCCTAATATAATATCTACTTTCTACTTCTCCCATCGGTCTAATAGACATATTCCATAAATTATTTTTAACCACAGGGTTTATATTTTCTATATCAATATTACTTCTTAATATGGCTATTATATCGCTCACTACCGCACTTCCTGTTGGCATATCCCCTGCACCTTTACCATAAAACATTAAATCTCCTACAGCATTCCCATTAATGAATACAGCATTAAATGCATCATATACGTTAGCTAATGGATGTGTGTCTGGAATCATAGTCGGATGTACCCTTAATTCCAATGAACCATTTTTTCTCTTTGCGATAGCCAACATCTTTATTGACATGCCAAACTCTTCTGCAAACTTCATATCTTCCTTAGTAATCTTACTTATTCCTTCTCGATTGACATCATCTGGTGTTACTTTAGTTCCAAAAGCTAAGGAAGATAGTATAACAAGCTTATACAATGCATCAAACCCTTCTACATCTGCTGTAGGATCAGCCTCTGCATATCCTTTTACTTGAGCCTCTTTTAATACCTCATTAAACTCTTCTCCATTTAACTCCATCTTGCTTAAAATATAATTGGTAGTTCCATTTACTATTCCATATAATTCAGTTATTTTATTCGCTGTAAGACTTTCACTTATTCCTTTAATTATTGGTATTCCACCTGCTACACTTGCCTCATAATAAAACATTACGCCTTCTTCATCAGCCTTTTGTAATACTTCATCACCACAAGAAGCAAGTAGCATTTTATTTGCTGTTACAATATGCTTTTTCTTAGACATTGCCCTAAGCAGATAATCTTTTGCAGGCTCTATTCCACCCATAACTTCTACTACAATTTTAATAGAATCATCATTTAAAATCTCCTCAAAATCTGTAGTCAAAGTTTCTTCTGGAACATTTAACCCTCTATTTTTACTTTTATCTCTGACTAGTATTTTAGCAACTTCAACCTCATATCCTGATCGTTTAATTATTTGATCTTTATTTTCATTGAGTATATTCCATACTCCTCTTCCTACATTCCCTAAGCCAAGCAATGCAATTTTTACGTTTTTCATAAAATCCCCCTTTTCAATTTTACCCCAACTTAAATTTATTATAACTAATTTTTTATATTTTTGCCATATTTTATATTACCATTTCAATATATATTCTTTATTATTAAATAAAAAGAGATTCCACCCATGGTGGAATCCCTTACAAGATTATATATTAAATTATTTAACGTTTCGCTGCGTCAAAAGGTTCTCCTGCTGCTTTTGGTGCTCTACTTGATTTTGAGAAAACAACTAAAGCAATTAAAGTAACAATGTATGGGAATACCTTTAACACTACTAGTGGTATTTTAGCTAATTCAGGAATTCCCTGAGAAACGTTAGCTAAAGTAGTTGCAAATCCGAAGAAGAATGTTGCTCCTAAAATACCAAGTGGTTTCCATTGTCCAAAAATTAGTGCTGCTAAAGCTAAGAATCCAAGTCCTGCTACGTTTCCTGTAAATTCACCTGAGTAAGTAACAAGAATTACACAGCCTCCTAATGCTGATAAAGCACCTGATATCATAACACCAATATATCTCATTTTCATTACGTTTATTCCAGCTGCCTGTGCTGCTTGTGGATTTTCACCACATGCTCTTAATCTTAAACCGAAACTAGTCTTATATAATAAGAACGCACTAACTGCTAAGATAGCAAGCACTAACCATGTTGTAGCATAAGTATTAGTAAAGAATAATGGTCCTATTACTGGTATATCTTTTAATACTGGTATACTTTTTCTAACAAATCCTAAAGTTATTCTTACATTACCGCTTCCTGTAACATTTCTTGCGATGAATACAGTGATTGCTCCTGCCATCATATTTATAGCAGTACCACTTATTACTTGGTCTGCATTTAAATTAATGCTTGCAAAGGCATGAAGAATTGAAAATAACGCACCTACAATTGCTGCTACCAGTAGCCCAATCCATAAAGCACCTGCAACTCCTGCTTCATTTAATCTCGTTATTGTCATAGCTCCTGCAAAAGAACCAACAATCATAAATCCATCTAACCCTATATTAATTATCCCACTTCTTTCACAATAAAGTGCTCCTAAAGCAGTTATTAACATTGGTATTGTATAAGCTATTGCATAAGGAAAAATTTGTACAATTATATCCCACATTATTTTTCCACCGCCCTTTCACTTGCATTACTTAAAGTCTTTTTATCTTCAATTTTTTTCTTAATGTATTTAATTACTCTATCCATTAACATACTAGTTGCTGCAAAGTATATTATCGTTGCTATTATTGTATCAGCAAGTTCTGGTGGAACCCCTACATTAGCATTCATAAATCCTTTACCTACATATAATACACCAAAGAATAAAGCTGATAATAATACACCTACTGGCGTATTGTTACCTAATAAAGCTACTGCTATCCCATCAAACCCTTGTGATGGCATTACACCGATTTGAAGTATTGCAGAGTTACCCATATATTGTGTTACACCTGCAAGACCTGCTAAAGCACCTGCAATCATCATAGAAATAACTATATTTCTATTAACAGGCATACCTGCATATTCTGCACCAAATCTATTTAAGCCAACTGCTTTTAATTCATATCCTAATACTGTCTTATTTAAGATAACCCAAATTACTATTACAGCTGCTATTGCAAGGAATATACCTAAATTTATATATGACCCACCAAAAAGTTCTGAAAGCCATGGAGCCTTTAACGTTGCAGAATCTGCAAGTCTAGCTGATTCTGTTTCCGCTGATCCTTTTACATGCGCTGGTACCATATAATACACTATCCAATAAGCTGTCCAGTTCATCATTATTGATGAAACAACTTCGTTAACATTAAATAATGCCTTTAATACCCCAGGAACCATTCCCCAGATTGCACCAGCAAGAATTCCGCAGATAACCATCAAAGATACTAAAGCCGGTGCTGGCATATTTACCTTTAAACCAATTACTGTTACCGTAAATGCACCCGCAAGCATTTGCCCAGGAGTACCTATATTGAATAAACCAGTTTTATTAGCAAATGCCACTGATAAACCTGTTAAGATAAGTGGTGTTGCTGTTGCTATGGAATTACCTATTCTTTGGGGATTCATTAATCCACCTTTGAAAAGATATGTATAACCATCAATTGGGTTATATCCCATTGCAAGCATTAATATACATCCTGCTATTAATCCTAATAATATTGCAGTTAAAGATTTTAATAATTGATTACTCTTACCCAAACTAAGCTTCCTCCTTCTTTACACCAGCCATCATTAAGCCGATTTCATTTTCATTTGTTTCATCTGCATTTACTATACCTACTAATTCACCATTATTAACTACTGCTATTCTATCTGAAACATTTAATACTTCATCAAGCTCTAATGATACTAGTAATACAGCTTTCCCATTATCTCTTTGCTCAACTAATCTTTTATGAATATACTCAATTGAACCAACATCTAATCCTCTTGTAGGCTGTACTGCTATTAGAAAATCTGGATTACTTTCTATTTCTCTACCTATTATAGCTTTTTGCTGATTTCCTCCTGATAATGATCTAGCTATAGATTGTCCACCTTCACCTGATCTTACATCAAATTCTTCCATTATCTTCTTAGCATATTTAACTATGGCAGATTTATTTATTATTCCCCATTTAGAGAATGGTTCTTTTTTATACTCTTTTAATACCATGTTATTTTCCATTGTATAATCAAGTATTAAACCTCTTTTATGTCTATCTTCTGGAATATGAGCCATTCCATCATCAATTCTTTGACGTATAGATTCTTTTGTTATATCTTTATCATTAAAAGTAATTGTTCCTGATTCTACATTTCTCATTCCTGTTAATGCCTCAACAAGCTCAGTTTGTCCATTACCTTCAACCCCTGCAACACCAACAATTTCTCCTGCTCTTATATCAAGTGAAAAATTCTTTAATCCAAGAACTTTTTTATTATTATTAACACATAAGTCCTTTATGCTTACAACTACATTTTTAGGCTCAGCTTTTGTCTTTTCAACTTTAAATGATACTTCTCTACCAACCATCATCTTAGCCATTTCAGCTTCACTTACATCCGCTACATCTACTGTTCCAATATACTTACCTCTTCTAATTACAGTACATCTATCAGCAACAGCTTTTATTTCTTTTAGCTTATGTGTAATTATTATTACCGACTTACCTTCTTTAATCATTCCTTTAATTATTTGAATTAGTTCTTCTATTTCATTTGGAGTAAGAACTGCTGTAGGCTCATCAAATATTAATACATTAGCATCTCTATAAAGCATCTTTAATATTTCAACTCTTTGCTGCATTCCGACAGAAATATCTTCTATTTTGGCATATGGATCAACGTTTAAGCCATATTTCTTAGATAATTCTTCTATTTTTTTAGCAGCTGTCTTTATATCAATAGTTAATCCTTTTTTAGGCTCAAGACCTAAAATTATATTTTCAGTTACTGTAAAGTTATCAACTAATTTGAAATGTTGATGTACCATCCCTATTCCTAAATCATTAGCAACATTAGGATTAGATATTTTAACTTCTTTTCCATTAACTTTTATGCACCCTCTATCTGGTCTGTACATTCCAAATAACATTCCCATAAGTGTTGATTTACCTGCACCATTTTCCCCTAAAAGTGCATGAACTTCACCTTTCTTTAACTGAAGCGTAATATTATCATTAGCAACTATCCCTGGAAATTCCTTACGAATATTCAGCATCTCTACTACATATTCCATTAGTTGTCCTCCTCCAAATTATTTATTATGTATTTTCCGAGTAAACTTACCGAAACTTACATTTAGTATAATCTATATTATTCGTACTTTCAACATTTTTATATACATTTTTAAAAATTATATATATTAAATATAATTTTTGTCACCTTTTGTCGTATACTATTTTATAATTATGCTATATTATTTATCCTCATGAAAAAAAGACGGTTCAACCGTCTTTTTTCAAAACATAACTATTTTATTAAATCACCTTGTTCAGCTTTTACTTCTATAGTTCCATCTTTAATTAAATCTAAAACTTCGTTTACTTTCTTAACTGTTTCTTCTTTTAAGTTTGGATTTTCAGCTGGAATACCAACACCATCATTAGCAGCATTGAAAGTTAATGTTTCTCCTCCTGGGAACTCATCATTTAATTGAGCTTCAATCATTTGGTAAGCAGCTGCATCAACCTTTTTGATAGCAGATGTTAAGATAACTGATTTATTTGAAGAAGTATCGTAAATACCATCATTGTATTGATCTGAGTCAACACCTATTACCCAAACATTTTCACCATTTGAAACTCTGTTCTTAGCTTCACCAATTACACCATTACCAACTCCACCAGCTGCAGCAAAGATAGCCTTAACTCCTCTATCATACATAGTAGCAGCTAATTGTTGTCCTACTGCTGTATCAACAAATGAGTTTGCGTATTGTATATTTTCTGCTGCTAAAGTAACTTTTGTTCCAAGATTTTCATTAGCATATGCTACACCTTGTTGGAATCCCCAGTTAAATCTTTGAACTGCTGGAATTTCTAATCCACCGATAAATCCTAAATCACCTTCTTGCATTTCAAGTGCTGCTGCAACACCTACTGCAAATCCTGATTCATGTTCAGCAAAGTTTATTGATACTGTATTATCTCCAACTTTTGCTTGTGGATTCTTTTCATCTCCATTGTTTGGTGAACCATCAATAATTACAAATTTAGCATCTGTATATTTATCTTGAGCTTCAAATAAAGCTTGTTCAAATTTGAAACCTGGAGTTATTATCATTTTATATCCTGAATCATAAAGATTTTGTATTTCTGTCATATAATCTGCAGTAGTTTCCCCTGCTGGTTGTAAATATCTATCTGTTATTCCTAGCTTATCTTTAGCTAATTCAATACCTTCCCAAGTACCTTGGTTGAATGATTTATCATCTATTGTTCCTGAATCAGTAACCATACCTACTTTTAAAGAAGATTCTTTTGCTCCTGAATCTCCGCTTCCACATCCTACTAAAGCTGTAGTAGCTAATAATGCTGATAATGCTATTGCAATTGTTCTCTTTTTCATTTCTTTTCCCCCTATATTGC
>CAKVNP010000028.1 GCA_934777095.1 uncultured Clostridium sp.
ATATTTTATTGCATTATTTAGCATTTTATATGCTTCCTGCACTTCATTTAATTCCTTATAACATTTCCCTTCATAGAAACATGTATATGCATATTTTACTTTATCCTTTATACCATCATTTTCTAACGTTTCTCTAATCTTGGAGTAATAATTTATCGCTTCATTATACTCTTTTATTTTCATAAAGAATGTGGCCATATCATTATAATATGTCATCGTATTAACTTCACAATTACTTTTTTGATATAGGTCATAATATTGTGAAATTAAAAGTTGGACATTTTCAAACATATTCATTTCTACATAATGAGTAAACAATCTATGGATAAGCTCAAAAGCTAATTCCAAATAAGAATATTCAAGTGCATATTCTAAACTATAATTAATAAACTTATCTTTCTCTTCAGTCGGTACTTTATTTTGTCTTAATAAGTTAAGGTTTTCTTCTATTTGTTCATAAACATCTTGAACTAAATAATTATAATCTATTCCTAATTTTTTAGAAATATATTGCAAAATTTCAACATCTGCTTTTATTTTACCATTCTCTATACAACTCATCTTTGATATAGAAATTTCATCTCCACATAACTCTTTTAATGTTATGCCTTGATAAACTCTGGCTCTCTTTATTTTTTCTCCTGTTGATAATATTTCCATTTGTACCCCCAGATAACTTAATTATTTAAAATACCTAACTCCTTAAAGATATTAACGCCTTGATCTAAATACTTAGCTGCTTCCCCATCCTGTTTTAGATCTAAGTAGAATTTTCCGATAATAATCGCTACTTGTGCTGCACGTTTTTCTAAACCACTATTCTTGGCTAAGTTAAATGTATCTATAAGAACATTTTCTGCTTGATTATACATTTCTCTAATCATATACAATCTATACCACAATAAATTATATTCAACTAATTGAACAGTATTGCTTTCATCCATAATATCCCTTATTTCATAAAGAACATCTTCACATTTATCTAAATCTTTTAGTTTAATATAGTTTTCACAGATATTAATTAATGTTTCTATTACCGTTCCATCGTTTCTCTTCATTCTGATGTCTTTAGCTATTTCGAAGTGTCTAAATGATTCTTCAATATTGTCAAATTCATAGAATAGTTTTCCTAAATTATTTTCAATATTTGAAATACTCTTTTCTTCTTCAAGCTCCTTATAAACTTCTAAAGTCTTTTGAGAATATTTAATGGCATTTGCTAAATCACCTTTTTTATTATAATCTTCTGATAGTAACAATAGAATTTTAGCATACTCTTCTCTATTGTGTACTTGCTCAAATTTTGATTTAGCAAGGAAAGAATAATTGATTGATTGTGTTATATTTTCAACTTTATAATACGCTTGAGCCATTTGATAATATATCTCACCTAAAAGAAAATCATTTCCGATATTATTATCCATATAAACCTTTTCCGCTTGACGTAAATAACTTGTTGCTGAATGAAAAGCTTTTAATTTCAATGTTATTTTACCTAAGTTTAGGAAGGTATTAATTATTTCTTCATAGTTATTATTTTTAATAAATATAACATTAGCTGATAGGTAGAATTGCTGTGCTAAAACTAATTCGTTTTTAGCCATACATATTTGTGCTCTTAATGACAGTTTTTTTGCTTTTCTATATTCTAAGTGGAATTTTTCATCGTAATAAAGTGCATTTTCTATGTATTTTTCTCCAGTTATATAGCCCCCATTTAATATGTAGGACTCTGCAATTTGCTCGTAATAAATACTTATTTTTTCTGCTTGAGTCTCTTCTGACTCCATCAAATATTCAACTGAGGTATTAAGTTCACCTGCTAAATACTCAAGCAAGTCCATAGATGGATTAGACCTTCCAGACTCAACAAGACTTATTTGTCCAGGTGTTATTCTATCTCCAGCTAAATCCTTCAGTGTCATATTTAATTCTTTTCTTCTTCTTTTTATTTTTTCACCTAATGATAGAATTTCCATTTATTATTCGTCCTTTACAGTTAATTTATATTATTTTGTGCCATTTTCCCCTATTATGTTTTAATTATATCACAAAATTAACCAAATAAGTATTCCTTTTTTTAATTATATTACGTTTTACATCTAAATAATTAAAAAACTGTTATAAATTATAACAGTTTTTAATATTTTTCTACTTATTCTTATTTATTTCTATAATACGGAAAATTATCATAGCAATCTCCTGCCATACACATAGCTCTTTTTTTAGCTCTTTTAATATTTCTTTGAGTCCTTCTATCTAGTTCTGGAAACAAAAGTATTCCAAAAGCAGTTCCTACTAATAATCCCCATAACATTGATTTAATCATTCTTCCCATTTATTCACACCTCACTTATTGTACTAACGTTAGTATATGTAATTAAATGGTCTTTATCCTTTTAAAGATTCTGTAAATTATGGCAGATATAAATTAATAATTCTTATTTAAAAGCTCCATAATTATTTCTGATTTTTCCTTTGTTTTCAACTTACTAATAAATTTTTCTGCCTTAAATTTATCTTCTTTAAATAAAGTAATTATTTGATCTAAAGAGCTATCTTCATTATTTTTTTCTTTAACGCAGTCTTCTTTTATTATTTGATGATTTTTCTCCTTGCCAACAATGATATTTTCTTTCCCTGCACCTGCTATTGAAGCTATTTGTTTTTTTACCTCATCACTGCTGACTATAATCGTATTAGAAGAAAGATATTTCTCAACTATCCTATCAGATGCTATTCCTAGCTTTTCTTTGCACTTTTCATCAGCTAGCTCGTTAAACAAATCACCAGTATGGCTATCTACTTTAACAAATACTACTTCTATTCCTGTTGCCATAAGCTCCTGCATCTTCTTATAGTACTCCTTAGAAGACTCTTCTTTTCTTTCCCAAAAACCAGTAGCATGATAGCAGATTCCAATGTAATCATGGAAGATTGCCACTTTTTTTTCGCCACATTTTACTGCATATTCAACGCCTTTAACAGCAGCTTCTAATTCACCAGCTATCTGTCTTATATTGTTAGCAGCACTGCTCCTAGAAGCTCCGCTATCAATGTATTCCACAATATTATCTTTAACTGCTGCAAGGCCATAAGAATATTCTTCCGTAGCACTGTTATAACTTCCATCTACATAAATATGAAGGCAGTCAGTTGGATAATTATTATCTTCTTTTTTTAATACATCCTTAGAATTAAATAAAAACTCATTTGCTTCTGTTAAGCTTTCAAAGCTTTTATATTTAGCTCCCTTTACGCCTTTTACAAGCTGCAGGCATTCTGCCCATGTATTTACAATAATATTTTCTACTTTTTTATTGTTTACTGAATCAAACCCTTCTTTTATTGCATAAATCTTTTTAGCCATTTCTTCAGTTTCTCCTTCATTTTTATATTATTACTATAAAGTTACTAATTCTTCAATTACTCCATATATAGTATCTACATTTTTTGCTGCTGTAAAATTAGTTACATAGTCTACTAATGTTCTTAGTACTAAAATAATATCATTTTTACCTTGCCAGTTTTCAATTAAAACTTTTGTAGGAACATCCTTCATAATTTTATTTAAAGCAAAGAAGACAACTCCAATATCATCTATCTTCCCTACAAAAGGAATCTTATCTGGTATAATATCTGTTGGAACTGCTACATATGCCATAGCCGCTGCTACTACAAGCTTAGTTTTAGTTTTTACTCTCTTATCCTTTAATAATCTATAGATAAGAGCTATTAAATCAGGCAGGATAAAAATATAATCGCTATACTTTTTAGCCTTATCTGGAATCTTTTCAGCCACTTTTCCTCTTCCATAAGTATAACCATCTTCTATTTTTTCTATTTTTTCATCTACTTCAGTTTCGTCTATTTGTTCCTTACCTTCATCCCTGATTAAAAGCTTAACATCCTTATTAAGCATTCCTTTAGCTGAAATTTCAATATTTTTTAGTTCCACATTAATTGTACTACTGAAACAATATACACTTTCTATATGGAAATCTATATATGGCACATCTTTAAGCAGATATCTATATTCTATTTCAACCTTGCCTTTATTATATACTATACCCTTGTCCCTAAATTCCTTAAGTACATACTTTAATGCTAATTTTCTTACTACAGAAATTATTCCTATATTTAATACTTTAAATTTTGTAATTTCTGCTGCAATAATATCATTTTCAAAAGAAGTAAGCTTAATATTAACCTGGAAATTTATATTAAAGCCTTTTTTTAATGTTCCTACAATAGATATTTCATCTGCTATAGCAACTTTATCTATAGTTAATCCATCAACACTTACAAATTCATCGTATATACTTAAAATATCATCGCCTGTAAGTCCTAAACTTAAATTAGTTATATTCATCTCCTACACCCTTCCCCCTATTATCTGTGTCCAATTTCTCCTAGAAGCACTGCTCCACTTTACTTATATGTAAAGTATACTTCATTTGCAATACTTTTTAAAGTTACTATTTACCATTCCATTTCAGCCATTATTTACTTTGGCAAATAATATGATTTTCATTAGACTTAATTTTTTAAAATTATATAATGAAGATAGCATAAATAATAATTATGTTTTTTAAGGAGATTTTACATGAAAAAAATTAAGAAAAACCTAATTATAGTTCCTATAATCTCTGCTGTTTTATCACTTGGATTTCTACTATTTTCAAATATGCAGAATATCTCAGCTGATAAAAAATCATATAACGAATTTATTGCTGATTTTAATACTGGTAATATTACTGCTATACAAATGCTGCCAAATTCAAAAATGGCTGTTAATTTAGCTGATGGTACTAAATATATTACAGATAACCCTGATAGTACAACATTAAAAGAGCAGCTTCTTCTTAACAATATAAATGTGACGGAAGAAAGTGCCTCACCCCTAAATAAAACTATACCTTCTTCAATTTTAGTAATATCAATTTTTTTAATTGCTTTTATATCAATAAATAAAGGAAAGCTAGGCAGCAGTTCTACCTCTGAACTAGCTCTTGAAGATTTCAGTCAAAAAAAAGATAAAGATTTTGGTTTTCATACTGTTGCTGGTAATGAAGAAGCAAAAGAAAGCTTAAATGATATAGTTGATTTTTTAAAGAATCCTGAAAAATATAGTGCCTACGGAGCAAAAATGCCTAGAGGTGTAATTCTTTATGGTAACCCTGGTACTGGTAAAACTTTGCTTGCAAAAGCTGTAGCTGGTGAAGCTGGAGTTCCCTTTTATGCATTAAGCGGTTCTGACTTTGTACAAGTTTATGTAGGAGTTGGTGCTTCTAGAGTAAGAAGCTTATTTAAAAAAGCTAAATCTCATGGAAAAGCAGTTATCTTTATTGATGAAATAGATGCTATTGGTAAAACAAGGGCTGGCGGAGGCTCTACTAC
The DNA here is from genome assembly GCA_934777095.1 of uncultured Clostridium sp. Taxonomy (GTDB): domain Bacteria; phylum Bacillota; class Clostridia; order Clostridiales; family Clostridiaceae; genus Clostridium. The sequence goes on from CAKVNP010000028.1 coordinate 5,401, forward strand.
TGGTGGCGGTAATGACGAAAGAGATCAGACTTTAAATGCATTACTTACTGAAATGTCTGGTTTTGCTGAAGCTGAAGGAATAGTTGTTATTGCTGCTACTAATAGATTAGATACTTTAGATCCTGCACTTTTAAGACCAGGTAGATTTGACCGTCATGTGGAGGTTTCTCTTCCTGATGTTAAAGCTAGAGAAAAAATTATTCAATTATACTTAAATAATAAACCTCATGATAAGATAAATATTGAAAGCATTGCTAAAAAAACAGCTGGTTTTTCAGGAGCAAAACTTGAAAGCCTTATAAATGAAGCTGCAATTATTGCTGCCAAAGAAAATATCAGCAGTATAACTAATAAAGAAATAAATCAAGCATATTCACTAGTCCTAGCTGGCGCTGATAAAAAAGATAGAGACCATCTTAAGGAAGATGATAAAAAAATAACAGCTTACCACGAATGTGGACACGCTTTAGTTTCAATACTTAAAATTCCTGAAGAAATAGTATCCAAAATTACTATTATCCCTACTACTAATGGAGCTGGCGGATATACTCTAACTATTCCTCAAGATACTAATTATCAAAGATTAGATTATCTGCAGAATAAAATAATGGTCCTTCTTGGTGGACGTGCTGCTGAAGAATTAATCTTTGGAAAAAATAAAATTTCATCTGGTGCCCATGGTGACATTGGACAGGTTACTAATATGGCATTAGCTATGATTACAGAGTATGGAATGGGTGAAAGCATAGGTTTACTAAAGCTTTCTAATTTAGGAAATATCTCAGCAAGTTATGGACAGCCAGTCGTTGAAGAAGCTAAAAACTTAGTAAATAAACTATATGCTGAAACATTATCTTTATTATCAGCAAATAAATATTTACTAGATGCCTTAGCTGAAGAGTTGCTGGTTAAAGAAACAATAAATGAAGATGAAATTAATGATTTCATAAAAAATATGCTTAAATAGTAAAAGGCTCCAGTTAAAACTTTAAGTTTTCTGCTGGAGCCTTTTACATATTCTTTTATATTAAATATTGAATAAATAAACTTGCTAATCCTAAGAAGAAGAAAAAGCCTAATACATCTGTTACTGTAGTAACAAAGACAGCTGAAGCAAGAGCGGGATCTACTTTTATCTTCTTTAATATAACTGGCACAATAAATCCTGACATTGTTGCTGCCATCATATTTAATATCATAGCTATTCCTATTACTATGCCAAAAATCACATTCTTTTCCCAGATATATCCTAGTATTGAAATGATAGCACCAATTGCTATACCTGTAATTAAACCTACTAACAATTCCTTTAAAAAGATTCTTTTAGCATTCTTCCCTGTTAATTCTCCTAAAGCAATACCTCTAACTACAATAGTTAAGGACTGGGTTCCTGCATTGCCTCCCATCCCCGCAACTATAGGCATAAATGTTGCAAGTGAAACTACTTGAAATATTGTTCCTTCAAATAATCCAACTACTGAGGCTGCTAAAATAGCGGTAACTAAATTAACTAATAGCCAAGGAAGCCTGCTTTTAATTGATTCACTTAATGTACCATCAACTTTTTCTTCCTCATCTATTCCACCTAAACGATGAATATCTTCAGTTAATTCCTCTTTTAATACCTCAAAGGCATCATCAGCTGTAACAATCCCTAATAGCTTTTCTTTTTCATCTACAACTGGCATAGATAAAAAACCATATTTTTCAAAAGTATTGGCAACTTCCTCCTGATCCATATCATATCTTAAAGTTATTACATTAGTATTAGTTATTTCAGAAATTTTTGTATTAAAATTGGTACATACAATATCTCTTAAAGATACAACACCTTTTAATATTCCATTATTATCTACAACATATACATAAGATACGCTTTCAGCTTCCAAAGCAGCTTTTTGTAAATATTTTAATGTTTCTCTTATTGACATTTCTTCTTTAATGGCAATAAATTCAGTTGCCATTATTCCACCTGCTGTATCAGCATCGTAAGTTAAAAGGGTACAGACTTCTTTTCTTTCTTCTTCACTTATTTTTTGTAAAACATCTTTTGATTCTTCTTTATCTAAAGCTCCAATCAAATCTGTTATTTCATCAGAAGACATCTGACCTAAAATATTTCTTTGCTTTCTTTCTGAAAAGTTTTTTAATAGCTCATATTTTTCGCTATCATCTTCCTCTTCAATAATATCTGTAATCATCCAATCAGGCAGTCTTTTTAATATTTTAGCTAAATTGTTTTCCTCTTCATGAATAATATCTAAAATATCTGCTGGATGTACATCTTCAATTATTTCTGCTAATTCTTCATCTGTGCCAGATAATAATATTTCTAATAGTCTATTTTTAGTCATTTCCTTATTCATTTCCCCAACCTCCAATTTTATGGAATGATGAAGAAATGCTTATGAGTAAACTTCATCATTCCAATACTTCTTTTAAATTTTCTTACCAACTTAAACGACTTACCGTCATAAGAATCCATTTACCCACCTCCGTTTTTTTTGCAATTGAAGCTCCTAATAAACAATAAAAAAAGACTTTTTAGCTATAAAAACTAAAAAGCCTAGAAAAATCTAATACAAAGTTCATTAACCAAGCAAAATAATTCTACTTAGTTGTACGAGCTTTAGCACTATAGAGCTTTGACTTTTTAGTCAGCTGCATTAAAAATCACCTTGTCGATAATTCTTGTTGACCCATTGGAATCTTTCGATTTTTCTGGGTAGCAGCGTATATCTTTATAGGAGCCTCACTTAATACCTTTTCTTACTTCATACTATTCCTAACTAACCTCATTGTCAATGTAATTACCAATATTTTTAATATTATATTTTATTTTTAAATAACTTTTTTTCTTTCAAAAAAAATTCCTCCTTGGGAGGAATTTTCACCTTAATTCATAATCCATAATTCATAATTGGTAATTATAATAAACACGCCAGATTCACATTTCTTAACTACCATCGTATGGTGCTACATAGGCATCCTTAATCCCAATGCCATTTAGTTCAATAACTTTGTCCATAGCTGAATCATAATCATAATAATAGCCAATACAAACTCTATAAGCCCTCTTCTGTAATTTCTTTGGTGATGTTTTAGGCATTAATAAAAGCACCTTATCCCGCCAGGCAAGACATGCTTTTGCCACCATCATGCCATACTTTTTTTCATCAAAGTTATCTGCGACCTCCACATTACTTAAATATTCACCATAAACCAATACTCCTATAGCATTCAGTTCACGAAAAATAGCTGTTTCCTCATAACTGATTCCTAAATCCACTGTATTTATATTACTATAAATTTCAGACTTAATTAAGCCAGCCAATCGCTTCTCTTCTTCATCATTTTTTAGGTATGAAACTTTCACACCCCTTTTCATGACATCATTATCTTGATTCATCCGAAAGCTTACCAAACAATGAACTCCTGCTTCATTTGCTAACTTAATTCTATCTTCATTACTTAAATAAGTATCATCACTTCTAGTAAGAATGACCTTTTCACCATTTCTTTCAAGATGCTTTTTGGCTTCTAATACTGCTTCAAGTACAATATCTGATTCTTTTCTGCCATTTGCTGCAATAATCCCTGCATCACTACCACCATGAGCTGCATCTAGTATCCATATTGACACCACATCTGCCTCCAAATAGTATTATATATTAATATATTTTCATTTGCTCTTTTTGGTGAGTAATTCATACATATTTCATTACAAAATAAAGTTCTATATCTTCAGTACAATTTAAAAACTTTCAAATTATACTAAGATATAGAACTTATTAATTATTATTCAAATACTGGTACTACTGCTCCATTATAAGTATCTTCAATAAATTTCTTTACTGTATCAGATGTAAGAGCTTCAGTTAAATCTTTAATTTTTTGTTCATTTTCAGTACCTTCTTTTACTGCCAATACATTTCTTCTTTCTTTTAAACTATCCTTATCTTTATCCTCTGCATATAGCGCATCCTTATTTACATCTAAACCAGCCTGCAATGCATAATTTCCATTGATTACTGCTAAATCCACATCATCTAATGCTCTTGGAAGAGTTGCTGCTTCAAGCTCTTCAAATTTTAAATTTTTAGGATTTGAAGTAATATCTGCTGTTGTTATTAAATCACCCTTATTTAGTTCAATTAAACCAGCATCTTCAAGAACTCTTAATGCTCTTGCTTCATTTGATGAATCATTTGGAACTGCAACTGTAGCACCATCTTCAATGTCATCTAATGTGCTATATTTTTTGGAAAATGCTCCCATTGGTTCTAAGTGTATTTCTGCTGTATAAGTTAAATGTGTTCCTTTTTCCTCATTAAATGAATTTAAGTATGCAATATGCTGGAAGTAATTTGCATCTAGCTCTCCCTCTTCTAAAGATGTGTTTGGTAATACATAATCATTAAATTCAACTATTTCTACAGTATAACCCTTTTCTTCTAATAAAGGAACAGCAGCTTCCACTATTTCCTTATGTGGTACTGGTGATACGCCTATTTTTATAGTTTTATCCTCTGCTGAACTGCTCTTTCCTGCCCCGCATCCTAGTAACCCCAATGATAATACTAATGTTCCTAATACTGATATAATTCTTTTCTTTTTCATATTAAAATCCCCCTTTTATTTACTAATTAACTTAATTTTTTATATAAATAATTTCCTAAAGACTGAAGACCTTGTACCATTATTATTAAGATAATAACAGTCACTATCATTACATATGTCTGGAATCTTTGATAACCAAATCTTATTGCTAAATCACCAAGGCCTTTTCCCCCAATGCTTCCTGCCATAGCAGAATATCCAATAATACTTATTATAGTAAGGGTAAGCCCTGAAATTATCGCTGGTACTGCTTCCTTAATCATAACTTTAAAAATAATTTGTGTGTTTGAAGCTCCAAAGGATTTTGCTGCTTCAATAACTCCTGGATCTACTTCCTTTAAAGCAGATTCTATTATTCTAGCTACAAAAGGTGCTGCTGCAATTGTCAGTGGCACAATAGCTGCCGTTGTCCCAATAGATGTACCTACTACCAACCTGGTAAGAGGAATTACAACTACCATTAAAATTATAAATGGAAAACTTCTAAGTACATTAATCACTACATCCAGCACTTTATATACTGGTGCATTAGGCTTTAACCCATCTGGTGCTGTAATTGTTAATATTATCGCTGGGATAAATCCTAAAATCACGGCAAATAATGTTGAAAATAATACCATATAAGCAGTTTGTCCAATCGCTACTACTATCTCTGTTATTGTTTTTGAATCCATTACTATAACACCTCCAATATAATATCTTTTTCAGATAAGTATTTTAAAACACTATCTTTATATTTTTCTTCTATATTTATAGTTAAGCTTCCAAGCATTTCATCCCTAAACTTTTCAAGCTTTCCTCCTACTATTGAAAAATCTATATTAAGCTCTCTTGCCATCTTGGTAATTACAGCATTTTCAGAAGATTTACTTGGGAATAAAATTTTAATATTTACTCCTACTTGAGGTAATATATCCTCTTCTTCTGAACCTAAAAATTGCTTTAATGAAATACCTGGTTCTAAAAATACTTTTTCTACTTCACCTTTAGTAACTAATACACCATTTTGTAAAAGTGCAACCTTTTGGCATACCTGTTTTACAACTTCCATTTGGTGTGTAACCACTACAATTGTTATCCCTAGTTCTTTATTTATTTTATTTAAAAGAGCTAAAATATCTTTTGTAGTCTTAGGATCTAATGCTGAAGTCGCTTCATCACATAACAATATTTTAGGATTCAATGCTAATGCTCTTGCTATGGCAACTCTTTGCTTTTGTCCCCCACTAAGTTCTCCCGGCTTACTATTTATTTTATCTTCAAGATCAACTAAAGCTAAAAGTTCTTTAACTCGTTTATCTATTTCATCTTTTTTATATCCCCAAACCTCTAATGGTAATGAGATATTTTTATACACAGTTTTTCTATTTAATAAGTTAAATCCTTGGAAAATCATCCCTAAATCTTTTCTAAATTCTCTTAAGGCTTCCTTATTTAATTTATTAACTTCCTGTCCCATTACTGTAACAGAACCTTCATCATAAGATTCCAGTCCATTTATACATCTAAGCAAAGTGGATTTACCTGCACCACTATGCCCAATTAGTCCATAAATTTCGCCTTCTTTTATATCAAGTGAAATATCCTTTAATACTTCTGTTTTACCAAAACTCTTTTTTACATTTTGTAAGTGTATCATAACGTCCCTCCCATTGTTCCATGCTAATAAATTCTTATGCTTATA
>CAKVNP010000029.1 GCA_934777095.1 uncultured Clostridium sp.
CTTTTTTAAGACTTAAAAGAATTGCTGGTTTTGTTATATTAACTATATTCTGTTCAATTTTCAAAGACCATTTTCTTCGTCGCCCTCAAGCGACTTTTTTATCTTATCACTGTACTTTTCATCTGTCAACAAGTTTTTTATAAAAACTTTTTAACTGATTTCTCAGTACTGTGCTGCCGTATTTATCGGCTGTCCCTTTGGACAAGACTTATAATATCATCTATATCAGGAGGTAATTTTTCTTATTAATTCATTATTGGAATATATTTCACCTTTTTCTCTCAAATTCTTATTTTTTCTTCACTTTTCTACTATTGACACGCCCGGAAGGATTATCAAACTTTATACTAAAATGCAGTAAAATCAATCGTATATTATTGAATCTTATCTTCATATAAATATAAATAATTCGTAAATAAAAAAAAGCCATTTAAAATGGCTTTTAAAATAAGAATCAATAGATTTATTAGATGAGTATAAAATTAATACAGCTTCTTTTTAGGAATTACAACTGGATTATCTTTAAGTCCCTTTACCTCTTCTTTATCTCTAATAACTGTTCCCTTATCAGTAATAACATGATTCATCACAACATTTTCACCAATAACACTATTTTGTAATATTACACAGTTCTCTAAAACACTATCTCTTCCAATATAAACTTTTCTTCCTATAACACAATTTCTAACTGTACCTTCTATATAAGAACCATTAGCAATCATTGAGTTCACTACATCACTATATTCTGTATATTGAGTAGCACACTCATCCTTTGGCTTAGTATATATAGGAGATTTTCCATAAAACAATTCTTTATTAACTTTTTCATTCAAGAAATCCATATTAGCTTCAAAATAAGCTTTAATTGAATTCATACAAGTCAAATATCCTGTAAATTCATAACCGCCTACTTTTAAGCTATCTATATTTCCATGAATATATTGTTTTACCTTCCTATACATTCCGCTCTTAATAGATTTATATACAATATCTATAAATAAATCAGTCTTCATAATATACATTTCCATGCTTACATTTGTAGTACTCTTTAGACCGATGTTTTCACCAACGCCAATTACCCTTGAATTTTCATCTAAATTTAATACTTGGCAGTCTACAAAGTTATTTTCGGCATGTTTTATATTCTTATATACTATGGTAACATCATTACCTTCTTTTTTATGATACTTAATTAATTCATTGTAATCTATATTACAAATCATATATGATGGGCAAATTAGAACATATTCTTTTTTGCTCTTTTCAAAGAAATCTATATTGTCCAAAAAATTATGGACATCATCATATACAGGATCAAAATCTCCAAAGTTGAATACTCTTAATCCATCTTTTTTACGATTTAAATCCCATGGTCTTCCGTTAGTTAAATGGTCAACTAATGACCTTGATTTATTCTTAGTAAAAATACCAATACTTTCAATTCCTGAGTTAGTCATATTTGATAGAACAAAATCAATAACTCTATATCTTCCGGCTATAGGTAACGCACCTAATACTCTATGCATTGTAAGTTCAATTATTTTTTGCTCATTTTCATCTAAATTAATTATTCCCATACAATCATTCATTTTTTCATCCCCCTAACCTATTACACCTGTACCGCTTCTAAAGTTGTTCCACTCTTAACCTCTTCTTTAGAGGCAATTACTGCAATCTTTTCACCATTGCCAATCTTACATTCTCTTCTTATAATAGCTTCTGATCCTATAATGGCTTTATCAATTACTACATTATCACCAATCTTTGCACCAGTCATTACAACAGAATCCCTGATGATAGTATTTTTCCCAATACTTACACCTTCAAATAATACTGAATTTTCTACTGTCCCATGTACTGTACATCCTTCAACTACAAGAGAATTCTTAACCTTTGCATCTAATCCAATGTATTGTGCAGGTCTTACAGGGCTTACAGAGTATATCTTCCAATCATCATCATATAATGTTAAACCAGTATCCCTCTTCAATAAGTCCATATTAGCTTCCCAAAGGCTGCTGATTGTTCCAACATCTTTCCAATATCCCTTAAATGGATAAGCAAATAATCTTCTGCCTTCATTTAACATCTTAGGTATTATGTTCTTACCAAAGTCATTTTCTGACTCTTTATCTTTTTCATCCTCTTTTAATGCTTGTTTTAAAAGCTTCCAGTTAAAGATGTATACCCCCATTGAAGCCATATTACTCTTAGGATTCTTTGGCTTTTCTTCAAATTCATATATTGATAAATCATCATTAGTATTCATAATTCCGAATCTGCATGCTTCATCCATTGGTACTTCAATAACAGCAATAGTTGCTTCTGCGTTATTCTTTTTATGGAATTCAAGCATCTTATCATAGTTCATCTTATAAATATGATCTCCTGATAAAATAAGCACATATTCAGGATCATGAGTTTCAATAAACTCAATATTTTGATAAATTGCATTTGCTGTTCCTTTATACCAGTTACCACCTTTTTCTTCTTGATATGGTGGTAATATTCTTACTCCTCCATCTCTTCTATCAAGATCCCATGGACTACCTATCCCAATATGAGCATTAAGTTCTAATGGTTTATATTGAGTTAGTACACCAACTGCATAAATTCCTGAATTAGAACAATTACTTAGTGGAAAATCTATAATCCTATACTTTCCACCGTAAGGAACTGCTGGTTTAGCTAATTTCTTTGTTAATACACCTAAACGCGAACCTTGTCCTCCTGCTAAAATCATTGCGACCATTTCTTTCTTACCCACTAATTTCCACATCCCCTCTAATAAATCACTTTATATAAATCTTTGTACTTTTCTCTATAGTATATTTAAGGTTACTTAACTGTTATTTAAGCAACTTGCTACTTATAAGTTCTTATTTTCTCTTATTATCCTTATGTTCATTAATATATAAATCTTATTTTTTCTTAAATTGTTATGTACTATTTATATAAAGCAGGAAGTTTCATTAATGTTAATCAATGGCACTTTAATTATTAAAAGTGCCATTGATATACTTAAAATACTTTTAATATTTTGCACTCATTTGCTTTTAAATTAATCAATATATTTCCTTCAGTATTGCTGTAACATTCCTTGCTATCAATCAGATTTTCAACTGAACCCTCTATTTTATTAACCATATATAATTCCTCTTTATCTGAAGAATTAATGATAACTATAATTTTCTCAGTATTTGTCCATCTTTCAAAACACAATATACCATTATAGCTATCTCTAATATGAATATTTCCTTTCTTCAACGCCTCTTCCTTACACCTTAATCTGCATATCTCTCTATACAGTTCTAAAATCTTTCTATTTTCTCTTCCCCATGGATAAGGTTTCCTATTATCAGGATCCTTTCCCCCTGTTAGCCCTGCTTCATCTCCATAGTAGATAAGCGGTACACCTGGAAGAGCCATCTGCAATATTATTGCCATCTTTAATAAAGCTATATTTTTTCCTAATACAGAAAATATTCTTTCCGTATCGTGATTTCCTAGCATATTCATTGTAGAAAAAAAGTTTTCCTTAGGATAATTTTCATACAAAGACTTAAATCTCTTTGCAAAATACTCTGCACCAATATTCTTGCAGACATAATCTATAATCAACTGTCTTAGCGGATAATTAGTTACTGAATCTAATTCATAACCAAAAAGATATTCTCTCTTTTTAGAATAGCTTACCTTATTGGAAGCATCTTCCCATACTTCTCCAATAAGCACACTATCCTTTTTTATTTCTCTCATCCTTATTTTCAACAGCTTAATAAATTCATCAGGTAATTCATCGGCTACATCTAACCGCCAGCCACTGGCACCAAGCTCTAGCCATTTCTTAATAATTGAGTCTTCACCTTGAATTATATATTCTAAATATGATGGGTTCATTTCATCAACATTAGGCATATTGGAAAATCCCCACCATGAATCATATACCTTAGGGTAGTCAGAAAATCTGTACCATCTATAATATTTTGACTGCAATGACTGATATGCTCCAACACCTTCATAGTTGTTATACATATTGAAATATTTACTGTCAGCTCCTGTATGGCTGAATACCCCATCCAATATTATTCGTATATTCAATTCTGCTGCAGTTTCACAAAGTTCTTTAAATATTTCATTATTGCCGAACATAGAATCTACATTTTCATAATCAGATGTATCATATTTGTGGCAGCTAGGCGATTCAAATATAGGATTTAAATAAATAATTGTTACTCCCAAGGTTTTAAGATAACTTAGTTTTTCTCTTACCCCTAAAAGATTGCCTCCATAAAAATCCCATCTCACTACATTCCCGCTTTGATCTCGAATATAAAACGGCGAATCTGTCCATCTACCATAAATAAAACTATTCTTCTTAGGATTTGTAACTTTTCCATCTTTATTGCCATTACAAAACCTATCTACAAAAATCTGGTATACTATTCCTTCCTTATACCATTCAGGTACTTCTGATTTATGATATACCGTAATTTGATACCACTTAGGCATACTGTTATATAGTTGTCCTTTGCCGCCAAGGCATTCTATATTATTTCCATAAAAGCAACTATATCCATTTATCTCAATGCGGAAATAATAAAATACGGTTCCCAATAAATCAGTAGTATCTAAATCATATTCATAGCACCATCTTTCTCTTTTTCCCTCTTCATAAGTTTCATTCATTTTTAGCTCTATATGATTATTAAATAAATTAATAATTGTAATATAAGAAACACACCTTTGGTTCACTTCTAACCTAAGCTTTACTACTTTCCCTACTTCTACTGCGCCAAAAGGATTTCTAAAGTCTATATTATGAGAATCATGAAAAACACTTATTTCACTCAATAATATACCCCCTATAGATTCTTGTATAATACACCTGACCCCCAAATGCCTGTTGCATATTCTTTTATAGTTCTATCAGATGAAAATACACCTGAGTGGGCTATATTCACTCCACACATTCTTTGCCATCTGTTTACATCCCTGTATATGCTATCTATTCTATTTTGTGCTTCTAAGTAAGAAGCAAAATCTTTTAATACAAAAAATTCATCATTATAGCTTAATAAATTTTCATATATTACTCTAAATCTATCTTTATCACTACAATACTTTCCATTAATCAAATCATCAGTTACTGACTTTACTCTTGGATCTGCATTACACACATCCCATGAAGAATATCCTCCATTCTTGTAAAAATCTAAAACTTCCTCAGCTGTTAAACCAAAAATAATTATATTATCTTCGCCAACTTCATCTTTTATTTCAATATTTGCTCCATCTAAAGTTGCAATTGTAATAGCACCATTCATCATGAACTTCATATTTGATGTTCCTGATGCTTCTTTAGTTGTGGTAGAAATCTGTTCACTTACATCTGCTGCAGGAATTATTTTTTCTGCTAAAGATACGCTATAATTATCAAGCATTATAACCTTCATCTTCTCATTAACTCTTGAATCATTATTTACTATTTCTGATATACTGCAGATAAGTTCAATAATTGTCTTTGCTAGATAATATCCTGGTGCTGCTTTACCACCAAAGATAAATGTTCTAGGCTCAATATCTAAATCTGGATTTGCTACCAGCTCATTATATAAATGCATTATTCTAAGACAATTTAAGGTTTGTCTCTTATATGCATGAATCCTTTTTACCTGTACATCAAATATTGAATCAGTATTTACCTTAATACCTTTATTTTCATAAATGAATTTAGCTAACTTGATCTTATTATTATTCTTTATTCTTGTTAAACTCTCTATTACTGAAGGATCATCTAAATGATACTTAAAATTTTCAAGATCAGTAGGATGCCTTATAAAACTATCACCTATAGTAGACTTTAATAATTCAGTAAGCTCTGGATTTGATTTTAAAAGCCACCTTCGATGAGTAATTCCATTTGTCTTATTACTGAATTTAGCAGGATATAAATAATAAAAATCATTCATTTCCCTCTTCTTTAATATTTCAGTATGAAGCTTGGCTACTCCATTAACACTATGGCTTCCTATAATAGCTAAATTAGCCATCCTTACATATCCATCGCCTATTATGGCCATTCTTGAACATTTGTCCCATTGTCCAGGATACTTATCCCAGAACTCCTTGCAGGCTCTTTTATTAATTTCATCAATAATCATATAAATTCTTGGCAGAAGCTTTTTAAACATTTCTATTGGCCATTTTTCTAATGCTTCTGCTAGAATAGTATGATTTGTGTATGAAATAGTATTTTCAGTTATCCTCCATGCTGTATCCCAATCCATTCCTTCTTCATCTACCAAAAGTCTCATAAGTTCTGGTATAGCTAAAGTTGGATGAGTATCATTTATATGAATAGCTATTTTTTCATCAAATTCATATATATTGCCTCCTAAACGCTTAAATCTTCTTAATATGCTCTGAAGTCCAGCGCATACAAAGAAGTATTGCTGTTTCAATCTAAGCATTTTTCCTTCATAAAATGAGTCTTCTGGGTATAAAACTAAAGAAATTGCTTCGACTGAATTCTTATAAGAAATAGCCTTTAAAAAATCGCCTCGGCTGAATGATGAAAAATCAAACTCATTTGATACTGGTTCTGCACTCCATAATCTTAATGTATTAACTACATCATTTTCATACCCTACAATCGGAGTATCATATGGAACTGCCAGCACGGGTTCATAATTTACATGAGTAAAAGTAACTTTTCCTGCTAAGTTTTCTACTTTGACTGTCCCACCAAATTTAACAATTTCAGCTTTATCAGCTTTCTTTCTTTCCCATACATTACCTTCTCTTAACCAATTATCTGAAACTTCCACCTGCTTCCCATCAATGATTTTCTGTTCGAAAAATCCATATTTATATCTTATTCCACAGCCATTGCCAGGAATATTAAGTGATGCCATTGAATCCAGGAAGCATGCTGCTAGTCTACCTAATCCTCCATTACCAAGGCCTTGGTCCTGCTCTAAATTAACTATCTTTTCTAAGTCTATATTTAGTTCTGCCAAAGCCTCTTTGCATATATCATTTATTCCTAAATTTAAAAGGTAATCTCCTAACAGCCTACCCAATAAAAATTCCATTGAAAAATAATAAACCTGTTTAGTACCCTCTTCCTTATTTCGCTTATTAGTGTCTATCCACATATTAGTAACATAATCTCGAACTAACCCGCCTAGTGCCTCATACTTCTGTTGATCATTTCCCTCGCTTAATTCTTTACCATGCAATTGAACAAATTTATTTTTGTAATCTTTCTTAAAAGAATCTTTATCAATTGATAGCATGTTACTACCTCCTAATAGTGCTATATTTTAAGGTCTATTTTTTACTCCTTCATATAAAAGGCCATACTCTCTTGCAGCTTTATCCCAACTGTTATCAGATGTCATAGCGTGCTCTACAATATGCTTCCATACAGGTTTGTTATAATAAAGTTCTAATGCATATTCGGTTACGACCATTAATTCATTTGAATTATAATTCTTAAACCCAAATCCATTTCCTTCACCTGTGTACTTATTATATGGTGTTATTGTATCTCTTAATCCACCAGTCTCTCTAACAATTGGTACTGAACCGTATCTTAAAGCTATTAGTTGTCCTAATCCACAAGGTTCAAATAATGAAGGCATCATAAACATATCAGAAGCTGCATATATCTTATGAGCTAATCCATCATCAAATCTAATATTTGCAGATACTTTATCTGGGTATCTATATTGAAGATTTCTAAATGTCTCTTCATATAAATAATCTCCAGTACCTAAAATTACAAACTGAATATCTCTCTGTAGAAGTCTATCAATTATGTTTATAATTAAATCGCATCCCTTTTGATGAGTTAATCTTGAAATTAATCCTATCATAGGAACATCAGCTCTTCTTGGTAAATTTAATTGACTTTGTAACATCAATTTGTTTTCAGTCTTATTCTTAACACATTTTAAATTATAATTTCTAAAGATATACTGGTCTGTTTGAGGATTATATTCTTCATAGTCAATCCCATTTACGATACCTTTTAAATAACAGCTTCTTGCCCTTAATAATGAATCAAGCTTTTCACCGTATTCTCTAGTCTTTATTTCTTCTGCGTAGCTTTTACTTACAGTAGTTATCTGGTCACAATAATTAAGACCACCCTTTAAAAAGCTTACGCCTCCTAAATGCTCCAAACTACCGTTTCTCATAGGAGTTAAATCATAGCCAAATAGCTCTGGTAAGATTTCTGGTGAGAAATTTCCTTTGAAAAATAAATTATGAATAGAAAACATTGTCTTCATACCTGAGTAGAAAGGATCCCTGATATACTCAAATTTATGAAGTACTGGTACCATTCCTGCCTGCCAGTCATTACAATGTAATATATCTGGCTGCCATCCAATTTCTTTTAAAAATTGTAATGCTGCTCTATCAAAAAATGCAAACTTTTCACCGTCATCATAATGTCCATATATTTCGTTTCTAGCAAAATAATATTCATTATCTATAAAATAATAAATTACGCCTTTATATTCATACTGGAATACTCCACAGTATTGGTTCCTCCAGCCTACAGGTACAGTAAACCATTTTAAGAATTGCATTTTCTGCTGGTATTCATATTTAATGTTTCTATACCTTGGTATTACAACTCTTGCATCTACCCCAAGTCTTTTCAAAGCTTGTGGTAATGCTCCCATAACATCCCCTAATCCACCTGTTTTAATAAATGGACTAGCCTCAGAGGCAACAAATAAAACTTTCATTACTTACACTCCTTACTTCCCCTTATTAATATTATTTACCTTTAAAACCATCGCAGCCATTGGTGGAATCTTTATTTTAATTGAGTAAGGTTGACTATCAAAAGGAATTTCTTCAGCCACTATATTGCCAAACATATTAATGTCAATTTCTTCAGGTTCCACTTCTTTTTCAGTTTTTGTTTCATCATTAGCATCAACTACATCCTCTGATTTAGCTACTTTATCAGATTTTACTATTGTTTCTGCTTTTTCTTTTTTGTGACTATTGAATCCAGATCCGCCAAACTCTTTGCTATCAGTATCTAAAACCATCTTATACTCACCTAAATAAGGAACTCCTATTCTATGGCTATAATATACTAAAGGTGTATAATTACATATAAATATTAAGGTTTCCTTTTCATCATCTGTCTTTCTCATAAATGTAAATATACTTTCCTCACTATTATCAGCATTAATCCACTCGTAACCTTTTGGATCATAATCATACTTCCACAATGCAGGATTTTCTTTATAAAAATTATTTAAAGTTTTAAAGAAAGTATGCATATTTCTATGAGTATCATATTTTTCAATTAACTCCCATTCAAGTTGTTCATAATCTCTCCATTCAATAAATTGACCAAATTCAGTTCCCATAAACGTTAATTTCTTGCCTGGATGACCTATCATATGTGTAGCATATAATCTTACTTGGGCAAATTTACTCCAATAATCTCCCCACATCTTATTTATTAATGATCCTTTACCATGAACAACTTCATCATGAGAAATAGATAAAACAAAATTCTCTGAATAGTTATACATCATAGAAAAAGTAAGCTTACCATGATGATATTTTCTATACAAAGGATCCTCCTTCATATATTGTAATGTATCATGCATCCATCCCATGTTCCATTTAAAATCAAAGCCAAGGCCATCTTGATCTACCCCTCTAGAAATCTTAGGCCATGCTGTTGACTCTTCTGCAATCATCATAGCTGTTGGGAATTCTTGTTTTACAGCAATATTTAATTGCTTTAAGAATTCAATTGCTTCTAAATTTCCATTTCCACCATACTTATTTGGTCTCCATCCACCAGCTTGTCTTCCATAATCCAAATATAAAATATTTGATACTGCATCAACCCTTATTCCATCTATATGGAATTCTCTCATCCAATATATTACATTTGAAATAAGAAAACTTTTTACTTCTGGTCTTCCCAAATCAAAATTATATGTTCCCCAACCGCTATTATCTGCTTTCCATCCTTCTGCATATTCATAGGTAGGTGTTCCATCAAACATATATAACCCATGTAAATCCTTACAGAAATGCCCTGGAACCCAATCTAAAATTACACCTATGTTGGCTTTGTGTAATTGATCAATTAAATACTTAAAGTCATCACTAGTTCCATATCTACTAGTAACAGAATAATATCCTGTAGTTTGATATCCCCATGATCCGTCTAATGGATGCTCCATAATTGGCATAATCTCTACGTGAGTATATCCCATATCCTTTAAATATTCAGGTAGTTGTTCTGCTAATTCCCTATATGTTAAAAATCTTTCATGATCTTTTCTCCAAGATCCCAAATGTATTTCATATATGTTTATTGCACTTCCATACATATTAAATCTTTTTCTTTTCATCATCCAACTTCTATCTGACCATTTAAAATCACTATTACCTACTATTATAGATGCAGTTGCTGGTCTTAATTCTGATTCAAATGCATATGGATCAGCTTTATAAACAATTTTTCCATATCTATCTTCTATGGCATATTTATATTTCATCCCTGGTTCTGCATTTGCAATGAAAATACTCAATATTCCTGCCTGAGTAACTCTTGTCATTCTATATTCTTCTCTAATTTCAAAATTACAGAAATCACCTACTACGTATACATTTTTAGCATTTGGCGCCCAAGTAGTGAATCTTATTCCCTTTTTTCTATGTTCAGTTACTGGGTGTGCCCCCATAAATGCATAACATGCATGATGTTTTCCTTCATGAAATAAATAATTATTTAGATCTGTTATTTGACACTTTAGCTTTTTTTTAACAAGCGGCTTATATTTTTTTTCTACCACTTCAGTATTATTAGTTATTATTGTCTCTTCTTTTAGTTTCGTAGTATCTTGTCTCATGTAATCCCCCCCTACTATATATATGTTTATTACTTTTTATATCCAAAATATCAAAATCAGTAATTTCTGTAAATAATTGTATCATCTCTATTTGTATTGATACAACCTGTTTTAAACGACATTAATTTTTGCAATTAGTTAAGTATACTTTTACATAGACACTTATTTTTAATTTTTTTATACCATTTAGTCGATTTTTTATAATTATTTTGTTTTTATGTAAATATTTTTTGTATAAATATTTTTATTCATCAATAGTATTTTTTCTGTTTTTCAATATTTAACGTTTATTTAATCCTTTCGCTACACATTATTCTATTTTTATTTATGAAAGTTTTCCTATTTATATTCTATTTTTTTGTATATGATTTAACAGATTTAATCTTTTTATATTTTAAAAAGCTGCCTATTAAAATAAGCAGCTTTTATTTTTCACCTGAAAATATTACTAATTATAAATTAACATTATTTAATAAAGAATTAGTATTATAATAGTAATTATATTTTTATAATATACGTATTTATATTTATTTTTTATATAACAAAAAAGGCTTAAGTCCTAAAACTTAAGCCTTCATAGCTAACCTGGCGACGTTCTACTCTCCCACACGGTCCCCCATGCAGTACCATCGACGCTGTAGAGCTTAACTGTCCTGTTCGGAATGGGAAGGAGTGTTTCCTCTACGCCATCATCACCAGATGATTCAGATTGTTCTCTGAAAATTGCATATGTAATTGATAATCTTCGTTTTTTATTGGTCAAGCCCTCGACCTATTAGTATCAGT
>CAKVNP010000030.1 GCA_934777095.1 uncultured Clostridium sp.
TATAATGGAAACAAAATTTGGTACTTCTTATAACTCATACCTATTAAAGGGATCAGAAGGTATAGCAATATTTGAAACAGTTAAGGAAAAGTTTTTTGATGAACATTTAGAAAAGATTAAATCTGTAGTAGATCCAGCTGAAATTAACTACATTGTAGTTGACCATACAGAACCTGACCATGCTGGTTCAGTAGCTAGATTATTAGAACATGCTCCTAATGCTACTGTTATTGGTAGTGGTTTAGCTATTAGATACTTAAGCCAAATTATTAATATACCTTTCAAAAGCAAAGTTGTTAAAGATGGGGAAACTTTATCATTAGGGAATAAGACAATTAAATTCTTAAGTGTACCTCAATTACATTGGCCTGATACAATGTATTCATATATTATTGAAGATGAGGTATTAATTACTTGTGACTCATTTGGCGCTCATTACAGTGATGAACGTGTATTAAAAAGCTGTTTAGAGGCTGAAAAAGAAGAAGATTATATTGAGGCATATAATTATTATTTCTCAATGATTATGGGACCATTTAAGCCATATGTTTTAAAAGCTTTAGATAAAATTAAAGATTTATCAATTAAATTCATCTGCCCAGGACATGGTATGGTTCTTGATGAAGAAAATATAGAAAAATATATGAAACTTTATAGAGAATGGAGCCAGCCAGTTAAACGTGAAGTACCTAGCATAGTTATTCCTTACGTTAGTGCTTACGGTTACACTGGAGAGTTAGCTCAAAAAGTTAAAGAAGGTATTGAAGCATTAGATGAAAAAGTTGATATCTTAATGTATGACTTAGTATATGCTGATATAAATGAAGTTATTGCTGAAATTAATCAATGCAGCGGCTTACTTATTGGTTCACCTACTTTACTTGCTGATACACTTCCTCCGATCTGGACTATACTTGGTTCATTAAACCCAGTTATCCATAGAGGATTACATGCAAGCTGCTTTGGTTCATATGGTTGGAGCGGAGATGCCCTTAAGAACATTGAACAAAGATTTAATCAGCTTAAATTCAATATTCCTGTTGCACCACTTGGAGTTATGTTTAGACCAAGCGAAAATGAATTAGAAAAAGCATTTAGCTTTGGATATGAATTTGCTAAAGAAACTTTACAATGTATTAATGGCGGACAATGTAATATTCAATGTCAATAATAAAAACAGAGCTGGTAGAATTTCTTTTACCAGCTCTATTTTTATTAGCTTCTTATTTACTTAAGACTTCCTGACCTAATAATTGATATTAGCAGCCATAATGCGAAAACTGCTGAGACTAAATATCCTGCGATTCCAATTATTGATACTCCATTAACTCTTGGCGCAGGATTAGAATTAATAATAATCGATGAGCCCACTACCATTCCTGCTACAATTAATGCAAATGATAATCTATTAACCATCTTATTTAATTGATCCATATAGCGGCAATTATCTTCAACCTTTAAGTTAACCTTTGTTCTACCATTAATAATTGTATCTGTAACATCAACTAATTTATTGGGTAATTTAGAAGTTTTATATACGGTTAATAATACTTCCGGCCAGTTTAATTTAGGCATAAAGTCCTTTGGATTATCTTTTACATACGGAATTACCAACTCAAACATATTAATCGTTGGGTCTAAATCAGCAATAATACTTTCTATTATCATCATACTTCTAAAAAGCATAGTACATTCACTAGGCAGACGTAGGTTATTTCTTTTAGTGATTTCCAGCAATTCCTGTAATACTGAATATATTTTTATATCACTAAATGATTTATTTATATAATGAGAATATAAATAATTAATATCTTCATACAAGGTGTCTCTATCTACTTCTCCAGTCCTCAATCCTATGGCAATAACAAAATCAACTATTTTATCAATATCCTCTATAGCCATTCCTAACACAGCTTCATTTAATCTTTCTCTAAATTCATTAGAGAGTACCCCTACCATGCCAAAATCAATATAATATATTTTTCCCTCTCTAATTAATATATTTCCCGGATGAGGATCTGCGTGAAAAAAACCATCGCTAAACACTTGTTTAAAATAAGATATAGCTAATTTCTTAGCTATATCTTTCTTATCATATCCATATTCATCTATAGCTTTTACATCAGTTATCTTAAATCCCTCTATATGCTCTAAAGTTAATACATTATTAGAAGTCATTTCATCAATAACAAAAGGTGCAGAAATGCAGTTTCTCCTTTTATTAAGCTCTTTAAATCTTTTTATATTCTCGCTTTCATTGATAAAATTAAGTTCAGCTTCTGTGGTCTTTTTTATTTCTAAAAGCACTTCTTTAGGATCCATAAAAATATCTTTAAATAAAAATTTAAATTTCTCGCTGATACTAATTAATATATCAAAGTCTTTTATCATTTTTTCTTTTATATGCGGCCTTTGTATTTTAATTACAACTTCTTCGCCGCTTTTTAATATGCCTATGTATACTTGTGCTATAGAGGCTGAAGCTAAAGGTGTTTCATCAATAAATTTAAAATATTCTTTTAAATTCTTTCCAAAATCATTATAGAAAACTTCATTAAACTTCTCAAAATCCTCTGTTGGTACTTGATTTTGGAGCTTTGCTAATTCATCGCTATATTCTTCACCTATTATTTCAGGCCTTGTGCTTAGTATTTGTCCTATTTTTATAAAGGTTGGTCCAAGCTCCTCAAATGCTTTTCTTAAATTAGCAGGAGATTTCTTTTCCTCTTGAATTTTACTATCAAAAATATATCCAAATCCGTATTTTGCAAATACTTTTACTATTTCTCTAAATCTTCTAATAGAATTCTTCTCCATCAAATACCTCCTGCTAAACTTTTACTCTTATTTTTTCTCTTCCTCTAACTTTTTTTCTAGCTCATTTACCCTATTTTTTAAAGCTTCAAATTCAATCCTTGATACAAAGTTATGCTCTGCTATTATTTCATCTATTTTATCCCTTGTCATCGGTTTTATATTTAAACTTTCCTGAGTTTTTTCTTGAAAATTACGTTTCAACTCTTCTCCTAATTCTTTTCCTTCATCCATTGTAAGTCTGCCCTTTTTAACTAATTCTTCTACTAGTTCCATAGACTTATCATAACTTGTGGCAACTGCTCCTACCCCTAAAAGCATAATCTTTTTTAATTCATCTATCATACGCTCAGCTCCTTATATAGTTTTATCTATATTATACCATTATTTACTATTTATTACTCATTAATGTTTTATTACTTTTTTAATACTATCCCCTCACCTTTATACTTTTATCCACTTAGCATTAAATTAACTTATCTTATTTTATCTAAAAGCTCTACCGCTTCATCATATGTCATGTACTTAGGTATAGCATATGAGGAATTTGCCTCCTTAAAAGCAGCTTTAATTATATGATCATAATCTTCTTTTTTTAATTCCGTACATTTTTCAGCTAAACCTACTTCTTTTCTTAATTGAATAATTCTCTGGATAAACTTATCCGCTAAAACTTTATTATCTTCTAAGGCTTTTCCTAAATCGCATATTACAGCCAATCTTGCCAATTTATCTTCAATTGCATCTTTACTGAACTCTAAAATATTAGGCAATAAAATACCTAAGGTTTTTCCATGCGAATAATCATACAACTCTGTTAATCTATGTCCAAATGCATGTGCATATCCTAATGAACATTTATTAAATGCTAAACCTGCTTTATATGATGCTATTAATAATTCTTCATATCCCTCATTTTCTTTTCTTCCATCATAAGTAGGTTTTAATACTTTATTTATTGCCACAATAGCTTCTTCAGCAAGTTTTTCCGCTTTATTATTTTTATAACCAGAAATATATGCTTCTATTGCATGGTCTAGTGCATCAAAAGCTGTCTCTGCTATAACATGTTTAGGCAGCGTTTCCATAGTTTCAGAATCTAGTATAGCAAGTGATGGTACTATTTTAGGTGATAACATAATATGTTTTGTATGATTTTCTTCATCACTAATAACAGCTGCTGCAGTGACATCTGAACCTGTACCTGCAGTAGTTGGTATTGCAACAATTGGCAATGTACCTTTACCAGCCTTTAACATGCCGACTAAATCCTTTAATTTTTTGTCGCTACCTATTGCTGCAGCTGCTAATTTACTACAGTCAATAGGAGAACCTCCTCCTATTACAATTACTACATCAGCTTCATTTTTCTTTCCAAGTTCTGTTGCTTCCTTTGCTGATTTGAATGTAGGATTAGGTGTAACACCGATATAAATAAAATATTCTATGTTTTCTTTTTTTAATGAATTTATTAGTTTATCAATAACGCCATATTTTACTATACTTTTACTTGCTATAATAATTGCTCTTTTATAACCCTTATCGGCACACCATTTACCAACTCTGCCTCTTCCCCCAGCTTGAATAATAGTTTCTGGAACTGGCATGTTTAAAAACTCTGCACCTTTTAACATTAATATTGCTTTTATCTTTGCTAATCTCATCTAATCCCTACTTCCTAAACAATTCTTTCATAAATAATCGAATCTTCAAACCCAAATTAAATATCATATTTCTTTATTTCATTCATTATTTTACCCAAGTTTACTTCTAATATAGTAACTCCATCATCTATCATCATTTCATCTGGTTCCTTAGTAACCATAATAAAAGATACACCTAATTTTCTCTTTACAATAAACCTATATTTTTCATCCCCTAGCTTCTCATAAAGCTCCTTCATTTTCTTTGCAATATTTCTCATTTCATCTAAGCTTAATGCTCCTGAAAGTATCATTTCTTTATATATAAACAAAGCAAATAAGCTTCTTTCATCATATTTATTCTGCTGTCCCATAAAGTCTTCAAAGCTTATAACTATATTCTCTGGAACTATACCCTGTTCAATAATATAACTTCTTAATAAAAATATATCTTTTATATTTGTAGAAAATTTATAGGCCAATTCATCTAGGGAAACGTCATCCTTATACTGAAGTATCTTTCTTACTCTTTCTAAAACTTTTTCTCTCGGGAAAAATGTTTCCTGACCAGTAGACACACTTTTCTTTATAAACCTTTCTTCCGGAATTAAATTTTTTCTTTTCCATCTATATAGCTGCCCATATGATATATTCATCTCTACTAATAAGTCCTTTTTTGATATTAATTCCTCTTGCATCTTATCACCTGCTGTACTATTTATTTTTAGTTAAATCAATCACTTCTTTTATTTCACTGCTCTTATCTATTATAATCTCTCCTGTATATTCCACTTTATCTATACTGCAGTTTTTTCCTATTATAACATCTTTTCCTCTAACTATCTTACATGTAGTATTTTCTAAGTTTATTTCATCTCCTTCAATTATTTCTGAAGTAAGAATACTTTCTCTCTTAAAAAGCTTAAATCCAAGATAAATATTTTTGGATGCTTCTACTACATTAATTTTTTCGCCACCTATTTCCTTAATATATTTGCTATGAGTTAAATCAATATTTATTTCATCTGCAGATAGTAGTCCTTTGATATCTCCAGAACCAATAGAGCTAAATATTCTACCTTCACAATCTCCATAAATATCAGCGCTCCCTCTAATAGACATAGAATCAAATTTAACATTCCCCTTAACATCACAACTTCCAGAAAGCTCTACTTCCTCTGCTGTTATATCTCCTAAAACATCTCCACTCCCTCTAAGTTTTACCCTTTTAGAATTTACGTTGCCTTTAAACTCACAGCTGCCATCACCAATTATTTCTTCCTCTGCATATGCATCTTTATAAATATCTCCAGATCCACTTATTTTTATCTTTTTAGCTCTTACTTTACCATTACAGTCTCCTGAACCTGAAATAACAAGTTCATTACAAATTAAATCTCCTAGAATATCTCCTGAGCCAGATATTCTGACATTATTATATTCTCCTCCTGAAATATCTCCAGAGCCTGATATTTTTATATCCCTTAATTCACTCATTTTAACCCCTCCATAATTTTTAATTAGATATACTATGATTTACACTGCTATTTTCATTTATGTGTATGCTTGTTCTATATTCAACCTTATCTATTGTACAACCCTTTCCAATAACTACTTTATCACCTCTAACTACTTTACAATGAGTATTCTCTAAAAAAATTTCATCTCCTTCTATTATCTCACTTACTAGCATCGGCTTACTGCTAAAACTAAAACCAAAAATTTTTCTAGACCTATATTTACCTGTTTTTATGCTTATCTTTTCCCCGCCAATTTCTTTTACTATGCATTTATTTCTTAAAGTAATATCAATATTATCTGCTGTTAACATTCCACCGATATTTATAACACCATCAGCAATAAATTCTGTACCTTCGCAGTTATTTCCAACCTTACATACTCCATTAATTCCTGCTTTATTAAAAAACAATGATTCCTCAACTTTTACTAATCCATCTACTTCTATTATCTCAGTTTTAAATTTCTTAAATTTACTTCCACCATTAACAAATGTATTATTGGCAGCAGTAAAATCTAGACCCTTATAATATCCATCTATATTTAAAATATTACATAGTATCATTAGACCAATATTGATCCTGCATATCAAAAAATGATATATATTGAGACCTAAATGAATTCCAAACTCCTAGGTAATTATTTATCCTATCTATTAAGTTTCCTTCCCCATAATATAATTCTTTTTCTTCATCTGATAAATCATTATCACTTGAAAATAAATATATATTATCTTGTTCATCTTTTTTTGAATCTATTACTCCTTCAGTTTTCTCTTTTTCTTTTTTCAATACAGCTTCCTCTCTTTTTGAATCTGCCATTTGTTCTTCATATACTTCCTCTTCCGGTGAATCATTTTTCGCATTATCTGCAGAAGCATTCTTAGTGCAGCTAATTAATGATAATGCCATCATCATTGTCATAAATGTGATAATTACTTTGTTTTTTGTCTTATTATTCTTCACCGTCCATTACTCCTTCTAGTCATCTTATATAATAATTATTGTTCTTTTACCATTTTATATAAATAAAGTACACTAAAATATCTTCGACCTTTTTGTTAATATTTCTAAAAAAAATGCACTAATATTAATTAATAATATTAGTACATTTATATATTTTTTTCTTATCCGTTAACTATTTCTCCACCATTAATATGAATTGTCTGTCCAGTAATATAGGAAGCTGCATCGCTAGCTAGAAATACATATGCTCCTGCGCACTCAACAGGCTGTCCTGCCCTTCCTATTGGTGTATTAGACCCAAACTGTGGTATTTCATCTGCTGAAAAACTTGATGGTATTAGAGGAGTCCATATTGGTCCTGGTGCTACAGCATTAACTCTTATTCCTGTTTTACCTTTTGCAAGAGCTGTTGATAATGATCTGGTAAGTGCAACAGTAGCTCCTTTTGTCATAGAATAATCAATAAGCTTTTCATTGCCTGCATACGCCACTACTGATGCAGTATTTATTATGCAGCCGCCATTTTTGAGATGCTGCATTGCAGCTCTAGTCATATAAAATGTTCCATATAAATTTATTTTCATTGTTTTATCAAATTGCTGATCTGTAATTTGCTTTATATCCTTACATTCATATTGAACAGCTGCATTATTTACTAAAATATCTATTCTTCCATATTGATCTATTGTAGTATTCATCACTTGGCTACAAAATTCAGCATTACTAATATCACCTTGAATTAAGGTGCATTTTCTACCTAATTCATCAATTATCTTTTTAGTATCTTCAGCATCATTATTTTCATTATAATAAACTATTACAATATTTGCTCCTTGATGGGCATATGCTATAGCTACAGCTTTTCCTATTCCACTATCCCCTCCAGTGATAACTGCTACCTTATTCCTTAAAAGATCACCATCTTTAATATATTTAGGATCATAAAAAATAGGTAATGGATTCATTTCATTTTCAAATCCAGGATGTTTATCTTGATGCTGTGATGGAAATGTTGTTGGAAAATTCATAATATCTGTCTCCCTTCAATTTCTTTTAATTTATTATGTCCAGGAAACCCCTAAAAAATAATATATCCTATTTAATTCATACTAATTAAAAATGCAGAACTTGTTTTTACTTATAATTTATGGAAGAATATAAATATACATAATATAAAGGGTGTGAATTAATGTCTCATATAGTAGCAAAAGAAGCATATAAAAACTTAGAAAAAAGGCTGAATAAATTTCCACAAGGCGCTCCCCCTTCTGAAACGCTATATAAAATATTAGCTATGATGTTTACCGAAGAAGAAGCAGCCCTAGTAGCCCAGCTTCCTATAAAATCATTTAACATAAAAACTGCCAGTGATATCTGGAAAAAAAGTGAACTGGAAACTGAAAAGATACTTGATACTTTAGCCTCAAAGGCCCTAATTTTTGATTTAGAATGCGACGCTGATGGCGAAAAAAAATACCTTATGGCTCCCCCTATGGCTGGATTCTTTGAATTTGCCTTGATGAGAACCGGTGGCTATATTGACCAAAAAGCATTAAGTGAACTTCTTCATCAATATTTAAATGTAGAAGATGCCTTTGTTAAGGACTTATTCTGGGGAACTGATACCAAGATGGGCAGAGCCTTTGTTCAGGAAAGAGTACTTACCACTGAGAATTGTATCGATATTTTAGATTATGAAAAGACAAGCCATATGATAAAAAATGCTAAACATATCAGCGTAAGCAACTGTTATTGCAGACATAAAGCTCATCATTTAGGTGATGACTGCTATGCTCCTATGGATGTATGTCTTAGTTTTGACTCTACAGCATATACCTTAACTAAACATAATCATGCTAGAAAAATAGATGCATCAGAAGCATTAGAAATTATTAACATTGCTTGTGAAAATAATCTGGTTCAATGTGGAGAAAATGTACAAAAAAATCCTAATTTTATCTGTAACTGCTGTAAATGCCACTGTGAAGCTTTTGTATCAGCAAGGAAATTTGGCTTATTAGTACCCGTAAATACAACAAATTATTTACCAGTAATAGATGAGCATAAATGTGTTGGCTGTGGAAAATGTACTTTAGTATGCCCAATGACAGCATTAAATGTCCAAAATTCTAGTGATTTAAATAGAAAGTTTAAGTTAGCCTCACTAAATGAGGATATCTGCCTAGGCTGTGGAGTATGTGTAAAAAATTGCCCTACTAATGCAATATCCTTAAAAAGAAGAAAAGAAAACGTCATTACGCCTGTGACAACAGTCCATCGAGTAGTTATTTCTGCTATAGAAAAAGGACAGCTGCAGAACTTAATTTTTGATAATGAAGCCCATAAGAGCCATAAAGCAATGGCTGCAATTTTAGCCAGCATCTTAAAGCTATCCCCAGTCCATAAATTTATGGCCAGCAATCAAATGAAATCTAAGTATTTAGCAAAATTATTGCAGAGTACTTAAAAACAAAAGCAATTTCACATTAAGTGAAATTGCTTTTGTTTTTATTATTCTTTTATTAAGATTGATTTTAAATCTTCAGTAATTATAGATAATCTATTTTTCTTTTCATTTCTTATCTGACTATAATCCATCGGTCTTGCTAAACAAGCTGTAAAACCAGACATAGTCTGCCATCTATTTAAATCTTCTTTAGCTTCTTTATATTTATATACGTTAAATTTAATTCCTTTTTCTATTAAAACAGAATCAATTTTATTGTATCTAACTTCTAATTCTTCTAATTTAGATAAGTCCTCTACTGTAGCCTTATTCTTTTCTAAAGACTTTAGTATTGCATTTCTTTCTGCTTCTATTTCATCCATTTCTACAACTAAATCATATACACTCTTCATCTTTTATTCCTCCCATTTCTATACCTTTGTTAATTAATTTAAATAAGTATGTATTTATTTTACCATATTTGATATCGTTTGCATACTTACTTTTTAACTTTTTTAATTTACTGCTATTTTTAAAATATTTTAAACAGCTCAAAATAACTTTTTACTTTCAAGTTATTCTGAGCTTTATTTATCCTATATCTTATTTATTATCTTCATTACATGTTCCTTTTTACCCATAACAATTAAATGTTCATTTTCCACAAAAATATGATTTATACTTGGTGCAGGTAATATTTCATTATCTCTCTTAATAGCCAGGATAGTAAGTTGGTATTTGCTTCTTATGGAAGTTTCAACAATAGTTTTTCCTATCCAGCTTTTCATTGGTGGTATTTCAAAGATTGAATACTCATCAGTAAGTTCAATATAATCAAAAACATTATTGGCACTATATTTTGTAGCAGTTTTTTCTGCTAAATCTTTTTCTGGATAAACCACTTCATCAGCACCATTCCTTAAAAGAAATTTAGCATGTATTTCTCTATTTGCCTTAGAAATAACATGTTTGGCTCCTAATTCTTTTAAAAGCGAAGTAACTTCTAAGGATGATTGAAAATTATTACCTATACATACAAAACAAATATCAAAATTCCTTACACCTAAAGATCTTAATACTTCTTCATTAGTGCAGTCACCTATTTGTGCTGTAGTTACAATTGGTATAAGTTCTGATATTTTTTCCTCATCATTATCAACAATCATAACTTCATTTCCTAGCTCAACAAACTTCTTTGCTAAATGCCTGCCAAACCTTCCAATCCCAACAATTAATACTGATTTCATAAATTTCCCCTCTTTTATATTGATATTTTTTCTATTGGCAGTCTTACTGGTATAGTTTCTCTCTTCTCAGTGAATGCAAGTGCAATGGTAAGGCTTCCTACACGTCCGCAAAACATTAGGATAATAATAACTAATTTAGAAGCTCCAATTAACTTGCTAGTAATTCCAGTAGTCATCCCAACTGTACTTAATGCTGAAAACACCTCAAAAAATACATCTGTTAATTTTAATGGCTGTACTGCACAAATAAATAATACTGATGTAACTACTCCAAATAAGTAAGTACTGCCCACATTATATGCTCTTTTAACTATTTCATTTTCTAATCTTCTATTAAATATATTCAAATCCTGAGTATGCCTTAATGAGGAAATAAATGAAAATATTATTATGACAAATGTTGTGGTTTTTATTCCTCCTGCTGTTGACCCTGGACTACCACCTATAACCATCAGAATCATAGTTAAAAGTTTTGAACTTTCAGTTAAGCTTGCTATATTTAAAGTATTAAATCCTGCTGTCCTAGGTGTTATTATTTGAAATAATGAAGATAATACTATATCTTTAGCTGGCATTCCTAAAAATAAATTTTTTCTTTCCATAAAGTAAAATATTATCGTAGGAAAAATTATCAGACCTATGGTTGCTACTAGAACAATCTTTGTATGAAGCTTATACTTACTAAATTTAAATTTATTTACCCATAAATCCTGCCATACTAAAAACCCTATTCCACCAATAACTATTAAAGCCATTACTACTAAGTTTACTACTATGTCACCTCTAAACCTTGTAAGTGACGATGATGGTTCAAATCTTCCCATAAGATCAAAACCTGCATTACAAAAAGCAGAAATAGAATGAAAAATCCCATTATACACTGCCCTTGAAAAGCCCATTTCACCATAAAATCTAAATGCTAAAATAATAGCGCCGATTCCTTCAAAAACTAATGTGCATTTTAATATATTTTTGGTCAATCTTACTACACCACCTATAGTTATGGTGCTTACTGATTCTTTTAAGAGTCCTCTAG
>CAKVNP010000031.1 GCA_934777095.1 uncultured Clostridium sp.
GTACAGAAGGTACTACAGAATTTATTAAAGGAGAAAGTACCAATAAAAGATATGGTAACTATCTTAGAATCCTTAGCAGATAATTCAAGAAACACTAAAGATATTGAACTATTAACTGAATATGTAAGATTTGCCCTTGCTAGGACAATATGCAATACAGTAGTAGATGAAAATAGGGCAGTTACAGTTGTTACTTTATCTCCACAAATTGAAGATATTATTTCAAAGAATATTCAAAAGTCTCTTCAAGGATCATTCCCAGCTGTTGATCCAGAGCTTACAACACGAATATTAGAAAAGATAAGACATACAGTTGAAAATGTCTATTTCTATAATAATCAGCCAATTATACTTGTTTCACCAAATATAAGACCTGTATTTAGAAAGCTTATAGAAATGGCATTCCCACATATAATGGTACTTTCATTAAATGAAATACCTAATGATGTACAGATTAGAACAGAAGGAGTTGTAGCTTTATAATGATAATAAAAAAATATATGGTCAAAAATATGAATGAAGCTATGACCAGAATAAGATACGAATTAGGGAAAGATGCAATAATAATAAGCCAAAGAAGTGTGAGAAAAGCTGGTTTGAAGGGCTTTTTCTCACCTAAACTTATTGAAGTTACTGCAGCATTAGAAAATAATAAGGGTAATAATGCTGCTGTAAAAAATGATAGTAGAGATGATTTAAAGGATTCAGTAGAAAGCATTAAAGAGATAATTAAGAAGAATAGCTTTAATAGAGAGCAGGTAGTAGAAAAGCCTGTAGTTGAAAAAGAAGATGTATTAAAAAAAGAAGTTCTTGAAGTAAAGGATCTTTTAAATGAGATATTAAAGAATACTAATGGTGAAGAAAAAGAAGATAAAGTACTAGATATGGTAAATGAATTAGATCTAGATAATTCATATATTAATGAATTTAGAAGAATCTGTGAAAATTCAGAAGAGCCTAAAGAAGAATTAAGAAAATATTTAATGCAGGAAATAGATGTTTTTGAAGAGGAGATAAAAGGTAAGGTTGTGCTTGTTGGGCCTACAGGAGTTGGTAAAACAACAACAATTGCAAAGCTTGCAGGAAAGCTATCTCTTCTAGAGGAAAAAAGAGTAGGCCTAATTACAGTAGATACTTATAGAATTGGAGCTGTTGAACAGCTGAAGACTTATGCTGAAATAATGAATATTCCATTTAAAGTTGTAATCACTATGAAAGAAATGGAAGCAGCAATTAAAGAAATGGAAGATTTAGATGTTGTACTAATTGATACTACAGGAAGAAGCAGTAAAAATTCTATGCAGATTTCAGAATTAAGAGCCTTTGTTCAAAAAGCAGAACCAGAGCATACTATTATGGTAATGAGTAGCATTACTAAAAATAAGGATGCTAAGGTTATTTTAAAGGGATATGAAAAGCTTGCTTATGATAAAGTGATAATTACAAAGCTTGATGAAACAGCAACATATGGAATACTTCATACAGTATTAAAAGAATGTAAGAAGCCGATAGCATTTGTTACTACAGGACAGAATGTTCCTGACGATATAAAGGTTCCTAAAAAGGAATTAATAGTAAATCTGATTTTAGGAGAAGAAACTGTATGTTAGATCAAGCAGAAGCTTTAAGAAGATTAGTAAATAAAAATAACAATAGTTTAAACGAGGAAATAGAAGCAGAAAAGAAGGAAGAAGAGCAGAAGGAAGCAAAAATAATAACCGTAACTTCCGGAAAAGGAGGCGTAGGAAAAAGTAATTTTATAGTCAATTTAGCAATTTCCCTAACAAAAGAAGGTAAAAAAGTACTAATATTTGATGCTGATATCGGTATGGGAAATGATGATATTTTAATGGGAATACATCACAAATATAATATTATGGATGTAATTAATGGTGAAATTTACCTTGAAGATGGTATAATAGAAGGGCCTTTAGGTATTCATTTACTACCAGGGGGATCAGGAATTAACAATGTTGAAGATTTATCACAGCAGCAGAGAGAGGGTTTTATAGAAAAGATAGATTCTATTGCTGGCTATGACTATATATTAATTGACACAGGAGCAGGAATAAATAGAACAGTATTAGCATTTATTTCTAGTTCTGATGAAGTTATAGTTGTATTAACTCCGGATCCTACATCATTAACAGATGGATATAGTTTATTAAAATCATTGAAGCATTTTAAGATAAATACTCATACGAATATTGTAATTAATAGGGTTATAGATACAGCAGAAGCAGATAGTACTTATTCTAAATTCAATTTAGCAGCTAGAAGGTTCTTAAATATAGATACGGATTACTTAGGATTTATTTATGAAGATAGAAATTTAACTATGGCGGTGAGAAGCCAGACTCCTGTAACTATAAAATATCCCAATTCTGATGCTGCCAAATCAATAAACAATGTTGCAATGAAACTGGTAGGAAAAGAAGATGCAATTATAGGAAATGGTGCTAAAGGATTATTTAAAAAATTATTTGATATTTTTTCTTAGGGAGTGTATAGGTAATGGTTAAATTTGAAATAGAAGTTAATAGTAGAGTAGAGATTATTTTAGAGGATGGCATATGTAAAAGCGTAATACAAGAATGGGATGAAAACAATCTCTATATCGCTGTTCCTATGATAAAAGGCCAGTATATAAAATTTGCAAAAGGGCAAAAACTTACTATGTATAATTATTTACATTCCGACAAGCTTTTTAAATTTGAATGTAAAGTATTAGGATTAGATAAGTGTGGAAATATGCCTCTTTACAAACTGACTCTTCCAGAAGAGGTTCGTAAAATACAAAGAAGAGAATTTGTTAGGGTAGAAACTAATAAGAGAATAAAATATTCTAAATTAGAAGAAGAAAAGTTTAATTCAGCAGTATTAATTGATTTAAGCGGCGGTGGAATGAGAATAAAAGCAAATGAAAAGCTAGAGCTTAATGAATTAGTTACTATATATCTTGAAGATGAGAAGATTAGTGTTGAAGGTAAAATTGTTAGAGCAGATAAATATAAGGATTATTATGATTATGGAATAAGCTACAGTCATATTGATAATAAAACTAGAGAAAAATTGATTAAAATAATATTTACTATAATGCGTAAGCAAAGAGAGCTTACTTAAGGGGGAAATAAAATGGAAATGGCCGCTATGCCTTATAAGGAACAAATAGTTGAGCAATATATTCCGCTTGTAAAATATATTGCATCTAGAATAATGGTCGGTAGAACCACTTATATTGAATATGAAGATTTAGTTAGTTATGGATTAATTGGCTTAATGGATGCTATAAGTAAGTTTGATCCTAATAAAGGAATAAAATTTTCATCATATGCTTCTATAAGGATTAAAGGGGAAATGATCGATCAAATAAGAAAGGCTAGGCCTATTTCTAAGGGGGCTATGGATAAGCTTGCAAAATATAATGAAGCAGTTGAAAAACTACAGAATGAATTATATAGAGAGCCTACTATAGATGAAATATCTAAATATTTAGGAATAAGTATATCGGAAGTAATAGATATTGAAGGATACATAAATTTCATGGCTGTAGTATCATTAGAAAATATACTATTTTCAGAAGATGATGAATTAACTGTCATGGGTGTTGTTGAAGATAAGAACAGTCCAAGCCCTCACGAAGCATACGAGGAGCAGGAAAAAGTTGAAATATTAGCAGAATGTATTGATAAGTTAAAAGAAAAAGATAGAATTATCTTAAATCTTTATTATTATGAAGGACTTACCTTGAAGGAAATTGGACAAGTACTTGAGGTGTCAGAGTCAAGAGTATGCCAGCTTCATGGTAGAGCAATTAAGAATTTAAGAGCAATGCTTAAAAAAATAAATTATATTGAGGGATAAATTGTGATACATATAATACTTTTTATTTTTGGGGTATTCTTAATATGTATTAATTTAAATGCAGATAAAAAAGAAGAGGATTCTTTTTTAACTGCATTTAAAAATAAGGAAAAGAATACATCCGATGTGGATTTTGAATTAATGGGAATCAGAAAAGATTTAGCAGAAAGCATATTGGATCTGCAGCATGAAATCGACGAGCTAAGGCAGGAACTTGTTCAAATTAAAGGTATTGGACAGGAAAAAACTATAAAGTTACCTGAGAAAAGCTACGACATAATAAATGATAATACAGAAGATGTAATTTCCAATATTAATTATAATAATATGCAGCATAATATTTCAGATGATGGGCAGAAACAAGATAAGGTTCCGCAGATAAAGAAGATGATTCAACAAGGAAAATCTGATGATGAAATATGTAATGCACTTAATGTAGGAAAGGGTGAAGTATTATTAATACGAGGATTATACAAATAGTAAAGGCTATTGCAGACTTTTTTAATGATAGAAAATTATTAATGGGAATAGGGATTGGAATAGTATTTACAGTAATTGTAACATTTGCTTGGGGAACTACGGGAAAAATGTCTGATGCAGATATTGAAAAGGCGGCAAGGGGATTTGGAATGCATTATGATGATGAATGTAAATCAATTTTCCACAGCAGCTCTGCAGCAGAAGAATAGATAATATTACTAATAAGGAGAGAGTTTATTATGATAAGAAGTCTATATGCATCTGTATCTTCAATGATTACCTTAGAAAATCAACAAAATACAGTAGTAAACAATATGAGTAATGCTAATACAACTGGCTTTAAATCAGATTCATTAATCACTAAAAGTTTTGATGAAGTATACATATCAAATAAGGAAAATGGAGTTATTGGAAGTTTAAGCCTTGGAGCTGAAATTGATACAGTAAATACAAGCTATACACAAGGTGATTTTAAGCAGACTGACGATAATTCAGATTTTGCGATTAATGGAAGAGGATTTTTTGTAGTAAAGCAGGGAAATGAATATCTATATACTAGAGATGGGAATTTCTCAATAGGTACAGATGGAACATTAGTAACTTCTAATGGAGATCATGTTATGGGTATAAATCAAAATACTGGTGCTGTAGAAGCTATATTTGTAGGAAATAATGAATACACTTTAAACGGAAATAATGTATTAAATATTGATGGGTTAACAAATTATCAAATGCTTACAGCAGATTTTGAAGATTATAGTTCTTTAGAGAAAACTGGCTCTAATTATTATAGAGGTGAAGGTGCTGTAATGAATTCAGTAGTAAATGTAGAGCAAGGCTATTTAGAGCAGTCTAATGTTAACATAACTAATGAAATGGTTAACTTAATGACTACTATGAGAAACTTTGAAAGCAGCCAGAGTATATTTAAGATGATAGACCAGACATTAGACATAGCAGCTAATAGTATTGGTAAGGTATAAAGGAGATAGAGATAAATGTTAACAACTTTTAGAGCAAGTAAATCAGGTTTAAATGCAAATCAAGAAAAAATGGATATTATCTCTAATAATATAGTAAATGTAAATACTACTGGTTATAAAAAGATGGAAGTGGGATTTCAGGATCTGCTTACAGCTTCATTAGATGAGTGGGGCAATCCATTAAATGATAAAAGTGCTATAACAGGAACTGGTGTTAAGACAACAAATGTCACAAGAGATGCTAAGCAAGGAACATTGCTTACAACTGAACAGAGTACAGATATTGCCTTAGATGGCGAAGGATACTTTAGGGTTATAGCATCTGATGGAACATCATATTATACAAGGGATGGAGAATTTAAATTAGATTCTCTTGGAAGATTAGTAGATAAACAAGGTAATATACTTGATATTGAATATGAAAATGGATATTCTGCTAACAATGCAGCGCTGACAAGTGATAATTTCAGTGTAAATAAAAATGGAGAAATATTCATCACAGAAAAGGGTTCATCAAAAAAGGTTGGAGAAATACCTTTATACACAGCTGTTGGAGATGATGCTTTTGTTTCTGTCGGAGATAATTTATTTAAAGAACTAGATGGGGTTTTAGTATATAGAACTGTAGATGCAGATATGTATCAAGGATATTTAGAAGGATCAAATGTAGATTTATCTGAAGAAATGTCAGAGTTAATTGTGACTCAAAGAGCATTCCAATTAAGCTCAAAGGCACTGACAACTGCCGACGAGATGTGGGGAATGATAAATAATTTACGTTAATTATAGGTTCATATTATATATAATATGTAAAGTAAAACACTTTGCAGATTTTAAATTATGAATTAAGAATTATGAATGATGAATTAAGGAAAGAATTCCTCTTAGGAGAAATTCTTAATAATATAATTAAAAGAAACTTCCTAAGAAGTTTCCACCATCATTCATCATTCATCATTCATAATTCATTATTAAAAAAAGATGCCGCGAGGCATCTTTTTTTGTATTATTGAGTTATAGCATTTGTAATTGGTGGAACAACTTGTTTCTTTCTTGAAAGAACTCCTGGAAGGAATGCTCCATTATCTTCAAGTGTAACCTTAAATGCTTTTTCAACTATTTCAGGCTTGTCTCCAGCAACTAATATTTCTGAACCTTCATTTAAGATATCAGTTAATAATAGCATTACCATGTCTAAACCAGATTCTTTAGCCTTAGTTGACATGTAGTTTAACATATCTTCCTTTAATGGCATGAATCCTTCTATATCCATTGTATTAACTTGAGCTATACCAACTTTAGTATCTTCAATAGTGAAAGGCTTGTAATCTTGGTTGAAGATTTCTTCTACAGTCTTTCCTTTTAATGAAGTACCAGCTTTAAACATTTCTTTAGCAAAGCTTTCAACATCTATTCCAGCTATTTCAGCTAACTTTTTGCAGATGTGTACATCAGATGGAGTACAAGTTGGGCTTCTGAATAATAATGTATCAGAAATTATAGCACCACATAATAAGCCAGCTGCTTTTCTAGATGGTCTTATACCATTTTCAAAGAAGCATTTAGCTACTATTGAAGAAGTACTTCCAACTGGTTCATTTCTGAAGTAAATTGGGTTGCTTGTTTGGATATCAGCAACTCTGTGGTGATCGATGATTTCTAATACTTCTGCTTCATCTAATCCATCAACAGATTGACCTCTTTCATTATGGTCAACTTGAATTACTTTTTTCTTATGGTTAGAAATTAAGTGGTATCTAGAAACTGTTCCTAATACTTTTCCGTTGTTATCAATAACAGGATAGCTTCTAAATCTGCTTTCAGCCATAACTTGTTTAATATCTTCTACTAAATCATCAGTAGAGAATGATACTATATTATCTTTAACCATTACGTATTCAACAGGAATACTTTGAACGATAAGTCTTGAAGCAGTAAATGAATCGTGAGGTGTAACTATTACAGTAACACCATTAGCTTTAGCAGCTTCAATTATATCATTACCTGGAGTGTGTGACCCAGTTATTATTATTAAAGAAACTTTTAAATCAATTAAAGCTTTTTGTGCATCAGCTCTATCACCAACGATAGCTATATCACCAGCTTCAATATGGTTTACCATGCTTTCTGGTTGCATAGCAGTAACAGCTATCTTACCAGGGAACACTTTAACTGCTTCATTTTCATAGCATACTTTTGCTGATAATGTATCAACTATGTTATCTAATGAAGTTTTGCTTTTTGCTAGGATTCTGTTATCCCAGATATCCATATAGCAAGATGTTAAGTTTGCAACTGATAATACACCTAAAAGGTGATCATTTTCATCAGCTACTGGTAAAGTTTTCATATCTTTTTCTTTGATGATGCTCCAAGCCATTTTTAATGAAATGTCTGGAGAAATTGGGCTTATGTAATCGAATTTTAAATCTTCAACCATAAGTTTTACTGTAGATAAATATTCAGGTGCATCAGCTTTGAAGTAATCAAGAATATATTGAGTTTCTTGATTTACATTTCCTAGTCTTACTGGAACAGCTGGTACTTCACCAGTTTTATTTTTGAACTCTGCGTAAGCATAAGCAGCACAGATAGAATCTGAATCTGGATTTTTATGACCAGTTACGTAAATTAAGTCTTTCATAATTTCGCCTCCTTAGTATTTTAATGCATTTTTGCATATAGTATTATTCTATATTTCTCTAAGTAATTTGTAAATAGAATTATGTTGTTAGAAAACTATAAAATAAGCTTGTTTAATAATTAATGATAAAGAAAGAGATTTATAAGAATATCTTACATAAACTTTAATATATTTTATAGAAGAGTTATTTATAAGGAGGAGAAAGAGTGATACAGGAAAAGGAAATTAGAAAGGGTCTAACTACAAGAGAAGCAGAAAAAAGATTAGAGCAGTACGGATATAATGAATTAAAACATAATAAGAAAAAATCTGCCTTTTTAATTTTTCTATCACAATTTAATGATTTTATTGTATGGGTGCTTATAGGTGCAACTGTTATTTCAGGTTTTATGGGAGATAAAGCAGATGCAATAACTATATTAATAATTGTTTTTGTAAATGCTTTACTTGGGTTTGTCCAGGAGTATAAAACAGAAAAATCTTTAGAGGCTTTACAAGAATTGGCAGCACCTACATGTAAGGCTTTTAGGGATGGGGAAATAAAGGTAATTAATTCAAGAGAGCTTACTATTGGAGATTTGGTAATTGTAGAAGCGGGAGATAGGATTCCAGCAGATGGTTCTTTTGTTGACGCTTCTAATATAGTAATCGATGAATCACTGCTTACTGGAGAATCTGTAGGGGTACCTAAGGATGCAGTTAGAGGTAAAAATGAAAGCTATATGGGGACAATAGTCTTAAAGGGAAGAGGAATGTTAGCTGTTGATTCAATAGGTATGGATACAGAAATGGGCAAAATAGCTAATCTATTAGATAATATTGAAGAAGAAAAGTCTCCACTTAAAGAAAGACTTAATTCTTTAGGTAAGATATTAGTTATTATGTGTCTAGTAATATGTGCAGTAGTTACAATAATGGGGATAATAAGAGGAAATGATATTACAGAAATGTTTTTGCTAGGAGTTTCTTTAGCAGTAGCTGCAATTCCTGAAGGTTTAGCAGCCATAGTAACTGTAGCTCTTGCTTTAGGTGTTAATAGGATGCTGAAGAGAAATGCATTAGTAAGAAAGCTACCAGCAGTTGAAACATTAGGTTGTACATCTGTAATTTGTTCAGATAAAACAGGTACTTTAACTCAAAATAAAATGACAGTGAAAGAAATTTTAGCAAATGGAAGAATCTATGAACTTGATAAAGAAAAGCTGGTTAATTGCGAAATGTTAAAGAAGGCTTTTGTATATTGTAATGATACTAGTTATAATTTTAATATTCCAGATATGGAAAAGGCAATTATGGGAGATCCTACTGAAACAGCTTTAGTAAAGGTATTTTTTAAGGAAGTAAAGGAAATAGAAGAATTTTTTTATGATGTTGAAAGAGTATATGAAATACCTTTTGACTCATCACGAAAAATGATGACTGTAATAGTTGATCATTGCGGAGTTGAAACATGCTATATGAAGGGTGCACCTGAACGAGTTCTTGAAAGATGTAATTTTATTTATGAAAATGGAAGAGTGAAACAGCTTACTGCTCAAAAGAGAAGACAAATAACAAATTATATTGAGAATATGTCTAAGAGAGCGTTAAGATGTATAGCAGCTGCTTATAAGGATGAAAATATAGTAAAGAATGAGAGTATTGAAAAAGGATTAATCTTTTTAGGGGTAGCAGGCAGTATCGATCCGCCAAGATTAGAAGTTAAAGATGCAGTAATGAAATGCAAACTTGCAGGTATTAAACCGGTTATGATAACTGGTGATCATAAAAATACAGCCGTAGCAATAGCTAAGAGCATAAATATATGCAATACTGATGACCAAGCTATGTCAGGAGAAGAAATTGAAAGAGTTAGTGACTTAGAACTAGAAAAGAAAGTAGAAAATGTAAGAGTATTTGCTAGAGTTTCACCTAATCATAAATTGAGGATTGTAAAGGCATTTAAGAAAAATAATAATATTGTTGCGATGACAGGTGATGGAGTTAATGATGCACCAGCAATTAAGGAAGCTGATATTGGTATTGCTATGGGAATATCAGGAACAGATGTAACTAAAGAAGCAGCAGCGATGATACTTACTGATGATAATTTTGCTACTATTGTATCAGCAGTAGAAGAGGGCAGAATAATTTATGATAATATAAGAAAGTTTATCAGGTATCTTTTATCCTGTAATTTGGGAGAAGTACTTACTATGTTTTTAGCATCTGTATTTTGTATGCCAAATCCACTTACTCCAATTCAGATACTATTTGTAAATCTTGCAACTGATGGACTGCCAGCTATAGCTTTAGGAGTTGATCCGGCTGATAAGGATATTATGATGCAGCAGCCTAGGGAAAAGAGTGAAGGTATCTTTGCTAGAGGGCTATGGGAAAAAATAATCGTAAGAGGTTGTTTGATTGGAGTATGTACATTGCTTTCATTTATGATGGGTAGGTACTATAGGATGGATTTAGCAACCTGTAGGACAATGGCATTATGTACATTAGTAATGTCACAATTATTGCATGTATTTGAATGTAGGTCAGAAAGACATTCTATTTTTGAAATAAAAATATTTACTAATCCATATTTAGTTGGAGCAGTTACTGTGTCAATAATTATGATCTGCAGTATTTTATATATTCCATTTTTTAGATCAGTATTTAATACAGTAGCATTAAATTTAGGACAATGGCTATCAGTAGTATTTTTCTCAGGGATAATATTCCTAATTAATAGTGTATATTTATTAATTAAAAGTAAAAAGTAGAAAAGGGGATGCTTTATCTTTGCATCCCTTTTAATTTTGTATTAATGATTATATAATATGAGGTAATAATTTAATTAGGAGATAAATATATGAAGGTTAATTTAAGGGATGTAATTGAAGCAATAGAATATGAAAATGAATTTTTAAAGCATTATTATAATAAGAGTACAGGAGTTATTATTTATTTAGAGGATGAAAGTTCAGCAGGATATACATATAAAGATATGGAAAGAATAGACGAATTTGAGGAATGGGAACAGGAATTGATTAAAGAATTAGCTGATTTTGAAAAGAATAAGGATGATTACATACAGCTGCCAGATAGTACTGAAATAGATGAATTAGCCATGATGAGAGAATTCTGCAGTGAAACAGCTAATGATGACTTAAAGAATGCGGCATCTGAAAAGAAAGATTTAAGGTCTATAAAAGAAGCTATTGAAAATAGCGGCTTATTAAATGAATGGTATGATTATAGGGAAAATAAAGAATATAATATTGCGGTTAATTGGTGCAATAAAAATAATATAGAAATAGAAGCTGATAAATAGCTTCTATTTTTATTTTAGGGAAAATTAAAAGTAAATGTCTTGTATTTGATAGATATAAGTGATAGAATATCCTAAAAAAGTAAATAAATGTTATAATGGGGCATTAATAGAATGATAATAGGGGGTATATTATGAATTTTATAAGTACAAGAGGGCAAGGAGGAAAACTTCCAGCATCAAAGGCTATTATCCAAGGTATAGCAGATGATGGTGGATTATTTGTTCCAGAGTATTTTCCAAATTTAAAAGATCAGTTTGCATATTTTACAAACTTAGAATATGAGGATTTAGCATTTGAAATTATTAAGAGATATTTTGATGATATAGAGG
>CAKVNP010000032.1 GCA_934777095.1 uncultured Clostridium sp.
AAATTAAATTGTAAAAATAATTCTTTTTTACATTTTCAGCCATAACCTCACCTCTTTCATAGCTAATTATCCATCAATTGAACTTATTTTTTTATTTTCTTTTAATCCATCCTTAAGCCCTTTAACTGTAAGCTTCATTGCTTCCATACTTCTTAAGCTCTTAATAAATTTATTTACAAAAATTCTATAATAGCTAAGCTTATTTTTCTTATAAGCTTCCGCTGTCTGGTTTCTCTTAGTATAAATAAACAGATTTCTTATTAAGTAATACTCTTTAAATCCATTAATTTTCCCACCAGTAGCTGAATGCATATGATATACTATGCTTTCTTTTAAAAGCTTAGCCTTATATCC
Source organism: uncultured Clostridium sp. (assembly GCA_934777095.1). Lineage (GTDB taxonomy): Bacteria > Bacillota > Clostridia > Clostridiales > Clostridiaceae > Clostridium. The sequence continues at coordinate 355 of CAKVNP010000032.1, forward strand.
TGCATTCCTTAATCTTAATGCTAAATCAACATCTTCATAATATGCAAAAAAGTTTGAATCAAAATAATCTCCAGTTGGGAGTTTTACAGCTTCTAAGGCTTCTGCAGAATAAATTGCAGCTCCTGCACATGCACCCTCTATCTCTTCATCTGACTTTAATGCACTTTCTACAGTTGAATCATATCCTATTTGTACAGGTATCAGCGTTCTAGTAAATTTAAGCCCTGCGGCATCACATTTATTTCTTTCAAAATAATTTATCATAAATAATTGATAAACATCTGCCTCTTCTTTTTCCACTTCGCTAACAGCATTTTTAAGGCAGTCTTCTGGTACCTCTATATCATTATTTAAAGTTAGTATATATCTGCAGCCATCATCAATAGCCTGTTTTATCCCAATATTGTTAGCTACTGCAAAGCCACTGTTATAATCCAGCTTAGTTAATTTAATGTCTGCTTTATCCTTATATCCATTAATCAACTCTACTGAATTATCTTTTGAATCATTATCTATAATATATATCTTAAAATCTTGATAGCTTTGCTTTACTAAACTTCCTATACACTTATCTATAAGTTTTTCACCATTCCAATTGGCAATAACAATTCCCAACATAAGTCTGCTCCTTCAATCCTTTTATTACTTTATCTCTCTTTATATTTTCCAGTTATACCTCTTTTATAATCCTTATATCCTCTAAAGACCATTTTCACTTTATTCAGCTTATCATTTTCACCTAAGATAATTTTTACAAATTCTTTTTTAAATAACCCTTTATCCCTATTTAAAGTAAAGCTATTTAAATCTTTATACTTTTCCCAAGTATAAAATCTATTTCTTGTCATATAATATCTTCTTAAAGCAGAATGATTTGAAGTATTAAAACTACCAAAGATAGTCTTTACTCTTTTACCTTCTCCTAAACTATGAAAAAGCACTGCATCATAAACCTTAATCATCTTAATATTTTCTCTATATAGTCTCATACAAAAATCTGTATCTACCATATCTATAAATAACCCTTCATCAAAAAAGCCGATTTTATCAAAGACCTTTGTATTGACTAAATTACCTGAAGTTATTTCAGCATCTACATACTCATATGGTTCATCACTGTGTTCCTCTTCACTCTGCACGCTTTGATCGAAGAAGTTAGGGAATATGCTCATTACTTCCTCCCTTTTTTCTAATGGCATATCTTCATACGTTTTAATCATTTTCTCAACCATGTCTTTAGCAGGCCTGCTATCCTGGTCCATAGTAAGGAGCCATTGATATTTATGCTCTATAGCATACTTAGCACCTATATTCAGAGCTGCTGCTATACCTAAATTCTCTCCATTAAATACTGCTTCAATTTTATCTTCATTACATTTCTTTATCTCTTTAATCAGCTTAATTCCACTTTCCTTAGATCCATTATCTACAATAAGTATTTTATCTACTTGATCTGATAATAAATTAATTCCTTCTATAAGAGAATTATCTGGATTATACGTTACTACTACACAAGCAATCATTTATCATTAACTCCTTAAAAACTACTTTTCGATATATTTACATCTTATTGTTTCTAAAATATAGCTTTCAAAAACAAATACAAAGAAACCACAAAGGCTTGCTAAGTACGGATTAGTTATTCCTGATACAAAGAATGATATAAAGGCAATAGACCATGATACTAAAACCTGCTCATCCTTTTCTGCTAATTTATATTTAAATAACAGCATTAATAATTGGATAAACTTATAAATTATATATCCAAAGAAGAATAATCCTCCAAGTATACCAGTCTTATAAATTAATTCAATATAATATAGTTCAAAATTACTATCATCAACTGCTGGCATATTATTTTCAATCATGAAATCTTTATATTCTGTTAGCCTTGCTCCAAATCCCCAACCAGCTATAGGTTTTTCCTTAATCTTTTCCCCTAAGTATTCTAATTGTATAAATCTTATTCTATTAGAAATGTTATTTTCAAAATCCACCATTGATTGAACTCTATCTTTTGCACTTTCAGTTCCACTCTCTATTGGCACAGTAGCTGCATAATTTTTATCTACGGTATAAGGTATTATTGCAATAAATATTCCAAAAATAACAAACACAGCTAAAAATCTTTTTAAGATTAACTTATGTTCTTTTCTCTTCCATAAGAAATAAATTACTATACATACTACTCCCGCAGCTGTTCCCAGCCAGAATCCTCTTGTAGTAGAAGTATAAATTCCTATCAACAGTATAAGCAGCTTAATCTTATGACTTATTTTACATTCATAGCTTGAAAATAACAACCTAGTCATAATAACTAAAGCACCTATCTGCATAAAAATCCCATTAAATAAATAAACTCTCGCATAACTATTAGAATGTACCAATCCTGTAATTAATCCATATTGTAATGTATTATTAAGTTCCATATACTTCAGGATAATTCCTTGATCACCAGGAAGATATATTCTACTGAAGAAAAATAATGCAATGGTAATAATGGCTACCACTACAGAAGAATCTACAATAATATCAATACCTTTATTGATTTTTTTCACATTTCCTTTAAAATATGTTACCAATAACAGTAGATATATTATCCCTAAAAATGAATTGGCATCACCAATTACTCCTCTAAGGCTATTACCCTTGACTAACCCTATAATACAGCCAAATGCTACATATATTAAGATAACGGCTATAGCCATTAAATATCTTTTTTCAATTTTTACTTTATCTACATAAATCATATATAAAGTATATAAAATACCGACAGCAAATAAGGCTTTTCTTACTGGCAGCCCAAAAAGATTTCCAAGTCCTCCAACTACAAGCTCCACAAATATCAACATAACTAAATAATCATATAGCTTTTCTTTCATTTTAATACTCCTATTATCCTAATTATTACTTATTATTTTTTTGCATTTACTATTTTTTATTAAAAACATTATAGAATTTAATTTAACTATAAGCTCCCCAGATGCCTTTTTTGTAGTCGCGCTTTCCTTTAATAATCATTTTCAGCTTGTTAATTTTATCTTTTTCAAAGAATATTATCTTAATCGTCTCGCTAATAAATCTCACTTTATCTTTTTTAACCCACTTCGGAAAATCACTCTTATATTTATGCCAGATATAATATCTATTTCTAGTCATATAATATCTTCTTACTGGTGAATGATTGGTCGGGGTTATCTTAATTCCTAAAATATTATAGCTTTTAGATTCACCTAAATTATGCTTTAATATTGCATTATTAACCCTGATTATCTTATGTCCAGCCCTATTGATAGCTAAACAGAAATCATGATCCACTAAATCTATAAAAAGTTTCTCATCATATTTATTATCCCTATAATAAGATGTTTTAGTTAGTGCTCCTGATGTAATTTCAGTAAGTACATACTCATAGCCTTGTTCATTTGCCAGTTCTTCTGTACTTTTTTCTTCAATATGCTTTGGTGTTATCATCACAATCTGCTGTTTTTCATCTTCACCTAATGAATTATATGTATTTATCATGCTCTTAAGCATATCTTCATCTGGAATGCTATCATGATCTAAGGTTAATACCCAAGAATATCCCTTATCTTCCGCATATTCAATCCCCCTATTAAGTGCATAGGCAATACCTTTGTTTTCATTCAGCTTAATCAGCGATACTCTATCTTTTAAGTCATTAAGCATATTTATCTTTTCATCATTAGACCCATTATCAACAACAATTGTTTCATCTACCAATTTATTAATAGCCTTTATATTTCCCTCAAAACCTTTTGAAGGATTATATGTTACAATTACAGCTGCTACCTTATTCAAAACCATACCTCCTAGCTATTACAAATCAAATAGGCTATATATTTCTTCCTGCGATATTCTAATATTAATCATTACTACCGACCTTTTTTCTAAAATCCTCGGCTTTAGTTTTTTATATTCCTTAATATATTTAAGGCATTTAAAATCAAATAATAAAAAGAATACAATATATTTCATGGCATCAACATATATTCCAATTTTATCTTTCCTATACGTATACTCCACTTCATTTTTAGAAATCATTAAATAATGATTTCTAAAAGATATTCCTTTTAAAAATTCAGATTGATTTCTTCTATTTTTAATAGTTTTTATTATACCTTTGCTGCTATTCATTCCCCTCCCATGATATGCTATAGCATCATGGACATATAAGCATTTATAGCCATATAAATTTAATCTCCAGCAGATATCTATATCTTCTTTATATGCAAAGAAATCTTCATCAAAGTACTCATTGACAAATTTAATATCTTCTAGTGCCTTCCTTTTAAATAAAGCTGCGGCTCCACATACACCAAATACTCGCTTATCTTCATCATATTGACCTGAATCTACTTCATTTTGTCCTCTGTCATATCCTTGTCTCTTATGGTTAAGAGAAATTCCTGCAGAATCAATTACATTCAACACTTTATCATTATCAAAATCATACTTTATCAGTTTACCTATACATGCCCCATTTTCAGCAGACTTTTCTAATACCTGAACTAAATCCCCCAGATAATCTTTAGTGAAAATAATATCTGGATTAGCAATTAACACATATTCTCCTTTAGAAACATTAATTCCTTTATTTGCACCACCTGCATAGCCTATATTCTTATTTTCAACCAACTTCACTCCATTATTAAAAAATTCCTTAATAATTTTTACAGAATTGTCAGTTGAACCATTATCTATCACAATAATTTCTACATTTTGATAGTTAGTTTCCATAAGTGAAGCTAAGCATTTTTTTAAATACTTTTCACCAATTTACTATAACAACTGAAACTAATTTATCCATTTCTATTTAATCTCCTTAGTAATTATGCTTTCAATTAACCAAACAATGTAAATTATAGCATATTAAATCATTTATTTGAATTTATTTATATTTGTAATGTATTATTAGGTAAAAAACTGTATAATTATTATATTACAATTTACGATTTTGATGAATTCATTTTAAGGAGGTAACGTATGTCTATCGAAACAAAAGAAAGAATAAAGAAGATATTTACAATAAAAAAGATATTTAATTCTTATACTATTTTAATCCTCTTTTCTTTATTGTTAACATTTATCATTGAGTTAATAAGTAGAGGGACTTTTATTTCAGCTAGAGATTTCACTTTAAATAGTCTCATGACTTTTCTATATAATGCATTTTTAGTTATGATAACTTTATCTATAGTGCTGCTATTAAAAAGGAGAATCTTTGGTTACTTTATAATTTCAGCCATCTGGATTGGCTTAAGTACCACTAATAACATTTTAAAAAGCCTTAGAGGAACACCTTTAGCCGGCAGTGATTTAAAACTAATAAAAAGTGGCCTTAGTATTATGGATAGCTATTTCTCCAAAAAGCAGATTATCCTGCTTGCCGTTGGCGTATTACTATTGGTGGCTTTAATTGTGGCAGTATTTATCTTTGCTCCTAAGAACAAAAAGAAAAACAATTATGCTGCTTCATTTATTACTATTTTAGTTTTACTTATCAGCAGTAAATATATTACTAATAGTGCTTTAAACCATAAAATTATTTCAAATAACTTTTGGGATCTTATTTCAGCATATGATATGTATGGTTTTTCCTATACATTTAATAATACGCTGCTACATACTGGGATATCAAAACCTTCACATTACTCTGAAAAAACTGTTGATAATATTACTGCCTCAATAGAAGCTGAAGATTCAATTACTACGCTATCTTCCGGCGATGCAGCTATTAACAGTGAAATTGTGTCCAAGCCTAATATAATTATGGTTCAGCTGGAATCATTTTTTGATCCAACATTAATTAATGGTGTTAAATTTGATAGCGATCCAATACCTAACTTCAGAAAGCTTACTACTGAATATTCCTCTGGAAATTTTTCAGTTTCTACTGTTGGTGGTGGAACGGCTAATACAGAATTTGAAGCTATTACTGGTATGAGCTTAGATTTCTTTGGTCCTGGAGAATATCCTTACAATACTATATTAAAATCTTCTACCAGTGAATCAATAAATTATGCTTTAAAAGAAGATGGATATACTACTCATGCAATACACAACCACGAAGCAACATTTTACGGCCGTGATAAGGTATTTGCTAACTTAGGATTTGATACCTTTACTCCTGTTGAATATATGATAGTACCTGAAAGAACCCCTGTAGGTTGGGCTAAAGATTATGCCTTAGTAGATTCAATTACAGATTGTTTAAAGTCAACAGAAGGCCAAGATTTTATTTATACTATAAGTGTACAAGGTCATGGTACTTATCCTTCAGATGTTAAACTCGAAAACAAACATGTATCACTTACTGAATGTCCAGATTATATTAATAAAAATTCTTTAGAATACTATGCAAATCAAATATATGAAATGGATGAATTCATTGCTCAGTTAATTGATACTGTTTCACAAATAGCTGAAGACACTGTAATAGTATTTTATGGAGACCACTTACCTGGTCTAGGTTTATCAGCAGACTCACTAGTAACTGGTGATTTATACTCAACAGAATATTTTATTTGGAACAATATGAATCTGGAAAAAAGAGATGAAGATTTAGAAGCATACCAAATGACTTCTAGAATTCTTTACGATTTAAATATGAATAATGGATTGCTTACTAAGCTTCATCAAGAATATCTATATCCTTCAGCTGATGAACATCTTTCTAAGGATGATTATGATTATAAATTAAATACTATTGAATATGATATGCTTTATGGTAAAGGTTATTCCTATGAAACTGGAACAAAACATGAGCCAACAAATATGACCATAGGTATCAAGACTATTTCTGTATCCAATATCTATGAAAAAGATGGCAAAATATATGCCGAGGGGGAAAACTTTACTACTAATACAATACTGTTAGTGAATAATGTTTATATTCCTACATCATTTATTGATAGTTCAAAAATATACTGTGATTCACCAGAACTAAATCCTGCGGACAATAAAGTTAAAGTAATCCAATTTACTACTAACCTTAAAGTATTAAGAGCTTCTCCTGAATTTATTTTAGGACAACCTGCCTCAGGTATTCTTCAGTAAATAAACCAAAAGAAATGGATGATATATAATGTAATCCATTTCTTTTTTTCTTAAATATAAACAATTAATTACAATTTCATTACTTTTCCATTTTTTCTATTTACATATAGCTTTTTAGTGATAAAATAAACTTTGAAATAATATTGTTTTAAGTTATTATTTTATGTTTATTCGGAGGTTATATATATGAAAAAATTTAAAAGAAAACTTAATCATATTTCAGTACCACTCTGTATTGTAGCTTCTTTATTAATTAATTTTTTAATAGAAGTCTGTAGCAGACGTTCTTTAGTACAAGCTCTTCAATATCTATTTACTAGTCCAAAAGTATTCTTATATAATTCATTAATTATACTTTTAACATTTTCAATTGTATTTCTAGTAAAAAGAAGAGTCTTTTTATTTAAAGTAATTACAACAATATGGTTAGGATTTGGAGTCACAAATGGAATAATTTTAAGTAATAGGGTTACACCTTTTACAGCCATAGATTTCGCACTACTAAAATCTTGTTTATCTATAATGAATAATTATCTAAATAAATTCCAATTGGTGCTTATAGTCGCTGCTTTAGTTTTACTAGTTGTCTTCTTTATTCATTCATTCTTATATGCACCTAAATTTAAAGGCAAAATAAATTATTTAAAAAACTCTTGCTGTATTTTAGCCTTTATAGGAAGTTTTTATTTAGTTACTGAAGTAGCCGTTAAAACTAATGTAGTTGCCACTTACTTTGGAAACATCGCATTTGCTTATTTAGATTACGGTTTTCCATACTGCTTCTCAAATACAGTCATTAACACAGGTATAGACAGACCTACTAACTACTCTGAAGAAACTATTGATCATATATTATCATCAGATCCTAAAGAAACCGCTGACAATAAAGATTCCATTTTACTTGCCAACGGAGGAACATCTGATTCTAAAATAGCGGCCTCAGTTTCTACGCCAAATATAATTTTCCTTCAACTAGAATCATTCTTTGATCCAACACTAGTTAAAGGAGTTACTTTCTCTAGCGATCCAATACCAAACTTCAGAAAGTTATCACAGGATTATTCAGCTGGCTATTTAAATGTACCTTCTGTAGGAGCTGGTACAGCCAATACTGAATTTGAAATTATTTCAGGTATGAGCCTTGATTTCTTTGGCCCTGGTGAGTACCCATATAAAACTATCTTAAAGAAAACTACTTGCGAAAGCGTAAATTACGATTTAAAGAGTTTAGGTTACTCTACTCACGCAATTCACAACAATAAGGGTACATTCTACAGCAGAAATAAAGTATTCCCAATGTTAGGCTTCGATACATTTACCTCTGTAGAATTTATGGCCGATACAAGTGAAACTACACCTTTAGGCTGGCAAAAGGATGATATCCTAACAAATGAAATAATGGATGTATTAAATTCTACTCCAGACCAAGATTTTGTTTACACAATTTCAGTTCAAGGACATGGTGCATATCCAGAATATCAAGTATTAGAAAATCCAGAAATCACAGTAGGTGGAATTGACGATGAAGGCTTAAGATATTCTTATGAATACTATGTAAATGAAATCCACGAAATGGACAAGTTTGTCGGCCAATTAATCGATACACTTTCAAATTATGATGAAGATGTTATCTTAGTTATGTATGGTGACCACTTACCTAGCCTTAGCATTGATGCTGAAGATCTAGAAAATGGCGATATTTATCAAACAGAATACGTAATGTGGGATAATATGAACCTTCCAAAAGAAGATAAAACAATTGAAGCATTCCAGCTTACCTCTGAAGTACTTGATAAATTTAATATTCATAATGGTACACTAATTAAATACCATCAAGATTATCAAGAAACAAGCGATTATATGGATAATCTAAAATTATTACAATATGATATGCTATACGGTGAACAATATGTATATGGTGGAATAAATCCTTACGAAAAGACAGATTTAAGAATGGGAGTAAAAGACATCTCAATAACAGATACTTACGAATCCGGTGGACAGATTTATGTTAAAGGAAATAACTTTACAGCCTTTAGCAAAGTCTATATCAACGATTCAGCCGAAAACACAGTATACCTAAATCCAACTACGTTATTAGTAGAAAAAGACGATCTTAAGCCAGAAGATTCAATCGTAGTAAAACAAATGACCGAATCAAACCACGCTTTAGGTATTACAGATCCATTTGTCTACAATCCACCACTTCAACAAGCATTAAATGAATAATGAACTAAAAGTCGAGTATATGCTCGACTTTTATTCTTCTCTGCAATAAATTATCCAAAAGATAATTTTGAGCTTCCTCTCTTGACGCAGTCACCATCCCCTCCTCCGCAATAAATTATCCAAAGGATAATTTTGAGCTTCCCTCTTGACGCAGTCACCATACTCTGCCGCAGGCTTTCCACTTGCTCTAGCAACATTCACTTGGCTGCCAGGCCACCTTTCACTTGCTCGCAACATTCACTTGCCCTAGGCACCTTTCACTTTTTTCCCAAGTTTAAGGTATAAAAAAAGAGAGAATGCATCTAAAATACACTCCCTCAATAAAAGCTTGTACCCTACAAGGAAAAACTAATTATATCCCTTTGGATTTTGGCTCTGCCATCTCCAAGAATCTTCACACATTTCATCGATTCCTCTTTCAGCTTTCCATCCTAATTCCTTATTAGCCTTAGCTGGATCAGCGTAACATACTGCTACATCGCCAGGTCTTCTATCAACTATTTTGTAAGGAATTTCTCTTCCTGATGCTTTGCTGAATGCTTTAACAACATCTAATACAGAGTATCCATTACCAGTTCCTAAGTTATAAGTAACTAATCCTGGCTTTTCAGCTAATTTCTTTAATGCTTTAACATGTCCATTAGCTAAATCTACTACGTGGATATAATCTCTAACCCCTGTTCCATCATGAGTTGGATAATCATTTCCAAATACGCTTAATTCCTTTAATTGTCCAACTGCAACCTTTGTAATGAAAGGCATTAAGTTGTTTGGAATTCCATTTGGATCTTCTCCAATAGTTCCACTCTTATGAGCTCCTACTGGATTGAAGTATCTTAATAAAGCAACATTTAATGTTGGATCTGCTTTACATATATCTCTTAACATATCTTCTATCATTAATTTAGTTTGACCATATGGATTTGTAGCCGATAATGGTGATTCTTCAGTTATTGGAACAACCTTTGCATCTCCATATACTGTAGCTGATGAACTAAATACAAAGTTCTTACAGTTATATTTTCTCATAACCTTTAACATTACTAATGCACTTGTTAAGTTATTATAGTAATATTCTAATGGTTTAGCTACTGATTCACCAACAGCTTTTAATGCTGCAAAATGAATAACTGAATCTATATTATTTTCCTTAAATACTTTTTCTGTTTCTTCTTCACTAGTTAAATCAACATTATAAAACTTTACTGATTTACCTGTTATGTTTTCTATTCTTTCTTTAACTACTTCTTTACTGTTACATAAATTATCTGCAATAACTACTTCGTAACCATTTTCTAGTAATTCCACTGCTGTATGACTTCCTATATAACCCATTCCACCTGATACTAATACTGCCATCTCCAAATCCTCCTACATATCATTATTTAACAATGTTTACATTTACAATTATATACTTAATAAAAAAAAATGCAAACTTTATTAAATAATTTAATAAACTTTTTATCTATTTTTACAAGCTAACAAAAAAATTCCCCAACCAGGGGAATTTTCACCTTAATTCATAATTCATAATTCATAATTCATAATTCATAATTCATAATTCATAATCCATAATCCATAAATTCATAATTAATTAAAAGTCTTATCCTAAATTTAATGCCTCACGCTGCTGCATATTAATTTACATAAGCTATTCCATTTTTAATTCTTAAAGTGTTTTACTATATGCTCAACTATTCTTTTACAAGCTTTCCCATCACCATACGGGTTCACTGCATGTGCCATCTTTTCATAAGCTGTTTTATCATTAACTAATTCATTAGCCATTTCAAAGATTCTTTCTCTTTTAATTCCAGCAAGCTTTACGGTACCGGCTTCTACTGCTTCTGGTCTTTCAGTTTCAGTTCTTAAAACTATTACTGGCTTACCA
>CAKVNP010000033.1 GCA_934777095.1 uncultured Clostridium sp.
GTTACAAGTAAGATAGAGCCTCTTCTTTGCCCTGGTTATAGCAACATAAAATGTCCTCTTTTCCTCATCTAAATTATTAGACTTAATAGACATATATGAAGGAAAGGTATTTTCCTTAAGTCCTGCTAAAAACACAGTATCATATTCTAACCCCTTTGCTTGATGGACTGTTATGATAGGTATCTTTGGGAATTTACTTCGATTAATAATTAAGCTTTCTAAATCTCCATTGGAAAGTCCTGTAATTTTAATTATATCCATTAATGAATCTCTATTACTCTTTTCTTCTTCATCTAATTCCTTCAATAAAACATAAAAATCTCTCAACTTCTCAATTTTATGTTTTCCTTCATCTCCAGGATATAAGGTTTTAAGCCTAAAGTCATTAATAATTTCCACAACTATCTCATAAGGTCTTAAGTTTTCAGCTTTATTAAATAAATCATTTAACTTATCCCTGATTCCAGTAAAAGCTTTTAGATGCTTAGTCATATAAGCTATTCTTTCCATTGATGTAGGCATAATATCATTTTTTATCGCCATCACAAGCAGCTCTTTTGTTGCTAAAATATCGTCCATTGCATCATGGCTTGGTTTATGATTAGTTTTAAATATTTCACTTAATGTATCTAATTTATGATTAGGAGTATTAGGATGGAATCTCTTATATATATCCAGCGTATCAAAAAAGCCTTTAAACTTATGCTTACCAAGATTTAACCTGCTAAGTTCGCTGGTCAATATATTTATATCAAATTGAACATTATGTCCCACTATAAGACAGTCTTTAGTGAATTCTACAAATTCCTTTAGCACCTTTTCTTTATCTTCTCCATTTTCCACTAAATATTCATCAGTGAAGCCATGAACATGCTGGGAATCTCTAACTGATTTTTTATTCTTCAGGAACTTCTCAAAACTTTCCGTTACTACGCCCTCTTTATTAATCTTTATAGCAGCTATTTGTATTATTTCATCTTCTGTAATATCTACTCCTGTGCTTTCTACATCGAAAACTACTATATTATCATTTTCAAATTCATTAATGAGCAATCCATATTTTTCTCCATATAGGACTGCATTATCATCAATATAATCAACAAGCTGTATGCCAATTCTTTTATATTCATTTGATTCTATTGCTTCAAAAGCTTTATCACCAACGCCAGTAGGCAGCCTTTTAACAATTCTCTTTAAGCTCACTGAATCATATCTATTACCGATGAGTTTTAGAAATGCAATAACATCCTTTATTTCTTGTCTTCTAAAAAATCTAAATTGATCTACTAATGCAAAAGAAAAATTAGCCCCTTCACGTCCGATAATTTCTCCAATATATTTACTTAGTTCAACATTATATCTATTATCTCTAGTAAGAACTGCTATCTTACTTAAGTTTTCTCCTTTTGCTGACAGCCTCCTAATTTCATCTATGATAAATCTTGCTTCATCTCTTGTATTTTCAAGCTTTTTATATTTTATTTTTTCGCCTTCTTCTTCCGTAAATGATTTAATATCTTCTTTATATAATTCTTCAGCCTCCTGGGTAAAGGCATGTTTTAAATAATCCAAAGATGCATTAGTTAAATTCTGTGTTGCTCGATAATTTTTAACAAAAACAACTTCCAGCGGATTATATTTATTTTTAAATTCCTTAAATATCTCCTTAGGTTCAGATCCTCTCCATTTATAGATCGTCTGAAAAACATCCCCGCAGATTAAAATATTATTATCTTTAAATAATTTTTCTATTATTGAATATTCTAAGGTACTTGTATCTTGTACTTCATCTATAGAAATAAATTTATATCTTTTACTTAAATTTTCTACAAGTTCCTTATCCTTAAATAACTCTTTTGTTTTTACAATAATATCTGCAAAATCTATTCCGTGGCTATTATACAAGACCCCATTGTAACTATTAATAAATAAATGTCCTTTTTCCTTCAAAAAACTTTTTAATTTTATATTTATATTACCTTTTTCACTACATATATTATTAATTGTATCTTCTTTTTCCTTAAATAATTCCTTAGTTACCTCTTCATAATCCTTTAGCAGATCATCAGAATAAATATTCCTTCTTGCTTTTTCAAGTTTTACAAAATCAATAAACTTCTGCAGCTGATGTATTGGAAAGTTATAATAATTACATGTTTTAATAATTTCTGCACAATCATCTTCATCAAACACTATAAAATCAATGAATAAATCTGTCTTTTTCTTAGCCTGCATCTTAATAATATCAAAGCAGAAAGAATGAAAAGTAGCTATATTTATATTTTTAGCCTGCTGCTTAACTATACTGGCCACTCTTTCTTTCATTTCTTTTGCAGCTTTATTAGTAAATGTTATACATAATACTTCTTCTGGATTTGCTAAGCCTCTTTCAATTATATTTGCAACTCTAAAAGCCAATGTCTCAGTTTTCCCTGTTCCTGCTGATGCTAATAAAATAACATTGCGCTCCAATTCATTAACTACTATGCTCTGTTCTTTATTTAAATTCATCTATATCAATCCTTTATTATTTTCACTTTCTTTAAGTAAATTTTATAGAAAAATCATTTTCATTGCAAAAATTATCAATATTATCCCGCCAAAAAAATCTGCATATCTTGCTATAAAATTAATTTTTCTAATATATCTACATATATAAAAACCTGTAGTACAGATTATTAAGGTTATTAAGCCAATTAATATCGAATCTAAGGTTATTACTCCATACTGAGCTCCGTCCTTAAAACTAGTAAATCCTATTACTAATGCATCAATACTTACTGAAACTCCTAATACTACCAACATATAATTCTTTATTAATAAACCTACTTCTTCATCTCCGCCATCAAATCCTTCTTTTACCATTAAAACTCCTACTATAAAAATAGCTATTCCGCCAATTAAATTAGGTATAGCTGTAATATATTTTTCAAATAGAAATCCTCCTACTCCCCCAATAAAAAAGAACAAAAACTGAAAAAAACCAAATGAAATTATAAATGCTATCTTCCGGCTTCTGCTGACTCCTTTACTAAGTCCAATACTTAAAGTCACACCTAAAGCATCCATTGCTAGTGCAATTCCAATTATAAAAACATCCTTAATATCCATAACTCTCTCCTAAAAACAATACTTTTATACAATTGTATTATTTTAAATAGCTATATATGAAAGCAACAAATTCATCTTAAAAATAATTTATTTCTACTTTTTTATAAATAATACTTTTATTCAGCTACATTTTATTGTATAGTATATATTGTATTAAGAATTAACTATAAATTGTATATCACATATATACTATTTACCAAAGGAGAGTATAATAATGGCAAACTGTATTATAGCACAATCTGGCGGTCCTACCTCTGTAATAAATTCAAGTGTTGTGGGATTATATGACGCAAATAAAGAAATAAAAGCATTTGAAAATGTGTTCGCTGGGTTAAATGGTATTGAAGGTATTTTAAATGGTAATATCATTAATTTATCATCATATAGCGATGAAGAAATTCAAAGATTTAGATATACACCATCTTCTGGATTAGGCTCTTGTAGATATAAGCTAAAACCTTTAGAAGAATCTACTGAAGAATATGACAAATTACTAGAAATATTACGTGCTAATGATATAAAAGCATTTTTCTATGTAGGCGGAAATGATTCAATGGATACTACTGCTAAATTAAGCAGATATGCTAAAGAATCTGGCTTAGACATTAAATTTATTGGAATTCCTAAAACTATTGATAATGATTTAATGTATACAGATCATACTCCTGGTTTTGGAAGTGCTGCTCAATTTATAGCTACTACTGTTTTAGAAACTTACTTAGATTCATCAGTGTACATAAACAATGGAATATTTATCTTAGAAACAATGGGAAGGGATACAGGCTGGTTAGCTTCTTCAGCTGCTGCTGCCACTTTAAACGGCAAACCTGTAGCAGATTTTATCTATCTTCCAGAAGTTGCTTTTGATTTAGATAAATTCCTAGAAGATGTTAACCAAAAGTTTAAAGAACAAAATCAAGTTTATATAGTTGTTTCTGAAGGAATAAGAAATGCTGAAGGTACTTTTATCTCTGAAATAAAGACAGTAGATCATGATAGATTCGGACATGCTCAATTAGGTGGCGTTGGTGCCTATTTAAAAAATCAAATTATAAATGCTGGTATAACTAAAAGAGTAAAATCATTAGAGCTTGGAGTTTTACAAAGATGCGCAATGCACGCTGCATCATCCGTTGATTTACAGGAAGCTTACCAAGTTGGCTATGAAGCATTAAAATTTGCATCTGAAGGCCATAGCGGATATATGGTATCAATAAATAGAGAAAACTCTACACCTTATTCTGTATCTTATTCATTAATAGAAGCTGATAAAATAGCTAACAATGTTAAATACTTCCCAACATCTTGGATTAATGATGACGGCAACCATCTTAATCAAGAAGCGTTAGAATATTTACTACCATTAATATGCGAATTACCTCAATTCAAAGTATTTAACAAGTAATATATAAAGGGCACTAGATATTCTAGTGCCTTTCATTAATTTAATAAAAATTAAATTCAGCTTTAATTTTTATCTTCTTCTTCTTCTCTTTCTTCCATTTTCAGAGTCGCTGCATTCACAATCATCATCGTCATCTGAACCTAAGCATCTGCCTTCGTTGCAATCGCAGTATAAATCTACTTCTTCAATGTTAACTATATCTTTAGCTATTTTTAACATATAAGTGTTATCTGGACATAAAGGTCCAAATATAAATTGACCATATTTATCAGTAAAAGTATGGCTTATAGCTTTAGGAACTCCACAAGAATCGTTTAATTTATATAAAGCAACAACAGCATCAGCTACTGGTCTTCCACATTCATCAACTACTGTTCCTATAAGAGCACTTCTATTTTCACCATGAATTCTTGCAACTGCATTGATTTGTTGATTTTCCTCTGTTGAAAAAGTACAGCATCCTATTCTTCCGCTCATAATTTTATCCTCCTAAGTTTTATTATAGTATAGAATATGCTATAGTTACTTTAAATGTGATTTAGATTTTCTGCATTTTATATCATAGCTTTTTGCACATATATTCTATAGTCTCTAAAAAAATATCAACCTCTTTTTGAGAATTATACACTCCTAAACTTGCTCTCACCATTCCTGGCATACCATTTTTCTTAATATATTCTTCTATTTCATCATCTTTAATCCCTAGCATCCTTCGTGTATAAGTATGTGCGCAAAACCCTCCTTGCCTTACAGCTATAGCTCTTATATCCGCTAATTTTTCTCCGACCTCTTCATACTTCATTCCATTAATATTGAATATTAAAATACCTACTCTATCTTCTATATTTTCATTATCACCATATAACTGGACTCTATTAAAACATTTCATGCCTTTTACTAAATTAGCGAAAAGCTCTTTTTCATTTCCCTCGATTATATCAAAGCCAATTTTCTTTATTTCCTGCAAAGCTTTTATCAATGCAATGGCACCAAAAAAATTCGGACTGCCCGCTTCATTTTTTTCAGGTGTATCCAGCCATACTTCCCTATTATCTAAAACCATTTCTACTGTTCCACCACCTTTTATATCGGGTGGATTTTTATTTAACTCATCCTTTAAACCAATAATAGCCCCACTTCCAAATGGCGCATATATCTTATGGGCTGAAAAAACTAAAAAATCAATACTATCATTAGAATTTCCTTTAATAAAAACTTCTCTATGAGGAACAAGCTGTGCACCATCAACTATTAATTTTGCGCCATTTTCATGAACAAGCTTTGCTATTCTTCTAATATCATTAATATATCCTGAAACATTAGATGCTCCTGTAATAGATACATATTTTATTTTATTAGGATATTTATTGAATAACTCTGATAGCTGTTCGTATCTTATTCTGCCTAATTCATCTACCTCAACATATTTCAAATCACATTTACCCCTCCAGGGCAGGTCATTTGAATGATGCTCCATCCTAGTTACAATTACAATATCTTCTTTATTATCTATTAGAATATTGGATAACTTATTTATACCCTCTGTAGTATTATTAACAAAAATAGCAGTATACTTGTCCTTTGGAGCTTTAAAAAAATCTAACAGATATAATCTAGCTTCTTCATACAAGTCACTGCAGTACTGTGATTTTTGTCCATCACCCCTTGCTATTGAGCTATAATATTCACTAACTTCCAGGATATATTTCATAACCTTTTTTAACACTGGAGTTGTGGCTGCATTATCAAAATTTATTGGAATTATCTTACCTTTACCTTTTACAGTAACTTTGGCATCTAATCCTATAAACATTTTTCTTATATCATCAATCTTTTCCCGATGCATCTTAATCCCCTCCCGTACATTGTATTCCATAGATATTTATAGTGTGAATTTATCCTCTCACTATATCTTTATTAATATTTAAGCTGTTAATAGCATATCTTTAAATGTAACCTATAAACCATAACTAAATTAATTAATATATAACTTTATTGGAGGGTAAAAATGAATGCATATAATAAAAAATCAAAATATAATGATAATGATTTAAAATTTGCTCCCTTAAATACTATCCGTCCATGGAATAAAAAACCATATAAAGGTAATTATCCTTATAGCCCACCATATATTGGTGGTTATCCTTACGAGACACCATATAATCCTGGTTATCCTTATGGAGCACCACTTACAGGATTTGCGCCAGTACCTTTAAACCCGTTAAATCCCTTTAGTCCAATTAGTCCATTAAATCCATTTAGCCCATTTAGACCAGCAGCTAATCAAATTCCTGGCAATAATATACCTATTGCTAAATATCCAGATAAAATTCCTAATATTATAGATAATAATTATCTATCTTCTCCTAATACCAACTTTAGCAATAATGCTTCCAATAATACTACGGGTATTAATAATAACATGGGACTTAATAATGACATGGGGTTTAACAATAACATAGGTCTTAATAATGACATGGGGTTTAACAATAACATAGGCCTTAATAATGATATGGGCTTTAACAACAACATGGGCTTTAATAATGATATGGACTTTAACAATAACATGGGTTTTAATAATAACAACACCTTGAATAATAACACCGGTCTTAATAGTAATAATACCGGATTAAATAGTAACAATACCCCAAATAATACTAGTTTTAATAATAACAATGCTTTCAATAATAATACCGGTTTTAATAATAATAGCGCCTTTAATAATAACAATGTTAATTTAGAGGATGAATATCCTTCAGAAGATAGTGGTGATGAACTATACTCCTATAATTCAAATACTACAATGGGTCCAGCTAATCCAAATAATCTTATAACACCTACTGAAGTATTAAGAAATATAGATTTTTCTTTAGATGATATGGATTCGAGAAAATCATACTCAAACAAGGATATTGATGCAATTTTCAATAGTATACAAGAAAAAAATCCAAGCATATTTTCTGCATTAAAAGCTTATAGAGTTCCTTATCCTATTGCTACATTACTAATAAAGAAAGTAATACAATCTTCTTTAGATTATAAAGCTACAGGAGGTAAGTAAATGAATATTTTTAGAGAATCTCTTCCTGTGATTAATTCTAAAGTGAGAATTTTACATGCAGTTCCTAAAGCACCTAAAGTAGATGTCTATATTAATGGGCAAAAAATAGCTGAAGCTTTGGAATTCAGTAAAATAACTAATTATTTTGTTATTAATCCAGGTAGTTTTGAAATGCAAATTTATAATTCTGGAACATATGATACTCCTCTTTTATCACAGAAAATTGAAATATCACCAACAGCAAACTATACTTTCTGCATTGTCACCCTACAAGGTTCACTATATATTTTTAGATTAAAAGATGATAATGTACCTTATACTAATCTTACAAGCTTTCTAAGATTTATTAATCTTTCAGCTAATGCTCCACTAGTAAGCTTAGCCCTGCCTAATGACGTAGTTTTATTTAATGGCGCTGAGTATTTAGAAACTACCGGTTATTATCAATTATCTTCTGGCATATATAACTTTAAATTTTTATTCGATTCAGCTACTTCGACAGCAAAATTTATTAAAAATCTGACTTTAGATAATGGTAACTTTTATACAATTTATATTATTGGAGTATATAATAGCAAACCTCCTCTTGGCTATTTATTTGTCGAAGACTCCAAAGATTAGTAGGGAGATATAGCTACACAAACTATGAAGTTTCGTTAAGAATCTTTATCCATTAAATAAGCTGTATAGCTAAAAGTTTTGAACTCGCATACGCTCAAATAACAAAACTTTCTTAACGCTACGCAGCTTATTTAAAGTATAAGATTCTAAAACTCACTTTAATGTTTTTCCGTTATACATACTTTTTCTTAATATTTTAACAATTCCTGGAGCCTTAACATTATCTCTACTCATAGCGCAATGCATCAATAGGGTTTAGTTCAGCCGCCTTTTTGGCTGGATAAATTCCAAAGAATACGCCTATTGATGATGAGAATAGAATAACAAATACAATATGCATAATTGTTATAGATGGTACTACTCCTATATACCATCCTATAATATATGAACCTATTAATCCTATCGCTAAGCCGATTATTCCTCCTATTACTGAAATAATAATAGCTTCTGTCAAAAACTGCAGCAGTATGCTCTTTGTATTAGCTCCTATGGCCTTTCTGATACCAATTTCTTTTGTTCTTTCAGTTACAGACACAAGCATTATATTCATTACCCCTATGCCGCCTACAATAAGTGAGATGGCTGCTACACAGCTAATAAATGATGTAAAGATATTAATTACTTTATTTATTTCTTTAACCTGCTTCATCATCTGTTCACTAATATAAATATCTTTTCCCCGATTATTATGTCGTGCTGATAAAATATTGATAGTTTCATTAGCTGCAGCTTCAATATTTTCCTTTTTATCTGATAAAACATAAACGGAATCTATTTTCATTCTACCGCATATTTTATCCATAGCTGAAATAGGCAGCGTAATCATTGAAGGTATATATTCCTTTGAATAAGAATTCATATATGAGGCAGCCTTAGTTATTCCTATTACCTTCATCTTCTTCAGATTATTGCTTTTACCTAAATAAATATATTCGCCTACCGCATTTTGATAACCAAATAAAATTTCTGCCGTTGCATCATCTATTATACATACCATTCTAGCTGATTCCAGATCATTTTCCGTAATATATCTGCCAAATAATACTTCTGCATTTTCTATATATTTATAATCAGGTGTTGCGCCAATTAAATATGCATTCCGCTCAATTTTATCACTTTTACAAATGCCATTTTTAGTTGCAATTATAGTGGCATATTTTATGTTTTCAGCTTTATTCTTAATATAGCTTAAATCTTCTAATGTTATATAGTCGCTATTATTTGCCCTGGTTCTATCTACATTGACCTTTACTGTAGAAATACCTATCTTTTCAAATTCACCCATTATTACTTCTTTTCCCCCTCTTCCTAAAGCAATAATAGCAATTACTGATGCTATACCTATGATAATTCCTAGCATTGTTAAAAAAGATCGTACTTTATTTGACTTTATACTTTCAAAAGACATTTTTATGTTTTCGTAAAAATATAACATAATTTTTCCTAGCTCTCCTCAAATATTCTGCCATCTAATACTTTTACTATTCTTTGTGCATGACTTGCAATATCCTCTTCATGGGTAACCATAATAATAGTGACTCCTTCATTGTTTAATCCCTTAAATATATCCATTACCTCCAGCGATACTTTTGAATCTAAGTTTCCTGTGGGTTCATCTGCAATTATTACTGAGGGATTATTTACTATTGCCCTGGCTATGGCAACCCTTTGTTTCTGTCCTCCAGAAATTTCATTTGGCTTATGCTTAATCCAATTGGATAATGATAACTTTTCTAAAGCATCTAAAGCCTTTTTCCTTCTTTCCTTTTCAGATACCTTTGCATAGATCATCGGCAGTTCTACATTTTCCAATATTGTCATTCTTGGTAACAGATTAAAATTTTGAAAAACAAACCCTAATTCCTTATTCCTGATAAATGCTAATTCTTCATCAGATAGGTTAGTTACATCTTTTTGGTTAAGAATATACTTTCCTGAATCAAACCTATCTAAACATCCTATTATATTCATCAATGTACTTTTCCCTGATCCTGAAGGTCCCATAATAGCTACAAATTCTTTAGCATTAATATGAAGACTGATATTTTTTAATGCCTGAAAAGTAACAGTACTGCTTTTATATGTTTTAAAAACATCAGTAAGCTGAATCATCATTTCCTCCTATATACTTTTGTTCCATCAGATAATTCCAGGGTAGGATTTAAGACAACTTCCTCCCCTTCAGATATTCCTGATAAAACTTCAATATCATCTTCAGACTCCACCCCTAGAGTTACCTCTCTTTTTTCAAGGACATTATCTTTAAATACAAAGATATACTTCTTATTTCCTTTTTCATTTACTACTGATTCTATTGGCACACTTAAGGCATTTTCTTTAGAATCTACCAATATACTTACTTCACTGGAAAATCCAATAATGAATTTATCAGTATTGCCTAATATCTTTATATATCCTTTAACATAGGAATCATTATCTGTAAGTGAATTGCTTTTTTCTGCAATATTATTAATTTTATATACTTCCCCATTATTTA
The DNA here is from genome assembly GCA_934777095.1 of uncultured Clostridium sp. Classification (GTDB taxonomy): domain Bacteria; phylum Bacillota; class Clostridia; order Clostridiales; family Clostridiaceae; genus Clostridium. The sequence continues at coordinate 10,696 of CAKVNP010000033.1, forward strand.
CATTATTATATGCATCATAAACTTCGGCTTTCTGCCCTAAATTAATTTCTGCAAAATCATTTTTATTTATATCTATTATTACATCAAGAGAAGATATATCCTGCACTTCTATACTTGAATTTGTACCCATGCTATTAATTGCTGTTACTACTCCAGCTATTTCAGATATAACATTTCCATATTGGGATTTTGCTAAAACAGATCCTTTTTCTACTGAATCGCCAACTTTTACATTTACTATTCCATTTATCACATAATACCTTTTTAGATTTTCAGAGCCTATTGTTCCAACTAAATTAATGTACTTTCTTATTTCTTCTACTTTTGCTGTATCAGTATTAACATATATTCTTGTTCCTGCAAGTTTATTTTTTCCCCATATAATACAAAACAGCAAAACTATAAATAATATGACAGCTGTCATTATTTTTTTACGCTTCACAATATTTACCTCCATATATAAATTACTCTTTCAGTATTTCCTATTTTTCAAAATTTATGAACTTTAATCATATTTTGCTTAACCCTCTCCACATATATGCACCTTCCCTCTTAACTCTTCACTTTTACTTCTTACTTAGTGTATAATTAAGATAAAACTTAAATATTTCGGAGGTTAAAATGATAGTATTAAGTTGTAAAGATATATGCAAAAGTTATGGTATTCGAGATATTTTGAAAAATATAACATTTTCCATAAATGAAGGCGACAAAGTAGGGATAATTGGCCCGAATGGTGAAGGAAAATCTACTTTATTTAAAATAATTAGTAAAGAAATTTC
>CAKVNP010000034.1 GCA_934777095.1 uncultured Clostridium sp.
AGAAATACCGAGTGTTTTGGAGGAACTATTAAGATTATCTTTGAACCTGCAGAAGAAACAACTGGCGGGGCAAAGGTTATGATTGAAGAAGGAGTACTTGATAATCCAAAGGTTGATGTGATGTATGGACTGCATATGGAAGAGACTGTGAATGTAGGGCAGATAATGGTGAAGAAGGGTACTGTAAATGCTGCCTCTAATCCCTTTGAAATAAAGATAATAGGCAAAGGTGCGCATGGAGCATATCCTTCAGAAGCAATAGACCCAATAGTTGCAGCAAGTCAGATGATTCTAGGCCTGCAGACCATTGTAAGTAGAGAGATTTATCCGGCAGATCCAGCAGTAGTTACTGTAGGTACTATTCACGGAGGAACTGCGCAAAATATTATTCCGGATGAAGTGGTAATTTCGGGAATTATACGTACTATGACAAGAGAAGATAGGGAATACTCAATTAATAGAGTAGACGAAATTATCAATGGAATAGCAATGGCTACTAGAACTAAAGCTGAAATAGAAATAGCTGAATCATACCCTTGTCTTGTAAATGACGACAAAATGGTTGATTTATTAAAAGAAAGTGCAGCAAAGATAATTGGGCAGGAAAATGTATTGGAGCAAAAAAATCCTAAGATGGGTGTAGAAAGCTTTGCATATTTTGCAAATGAAGTACCTTCAGTATTCTATTTCCTTGGCTGCAGAAATGAAGAAAAGGGAATTATCCATCCAGCACATAGCAGTCTTTTTGATATAGATGAGGATTCTTTAGCAGATGGAGTAGCTATTGGCTGTCAATTAGCAGTAGATTATTTGACAAGAAAGTGATTTAATATTAATCTAATACAATGGGGAATTTAAAATTTAGTAGGATATAAACAGGAGATGATTTAATTTGAAAATAGAAATAGGAACTAATGAAGCAGGGCAGAGATTAGATAAATTTTTAAGAAAGTATTTTAAGGATGTACCTTTAAGCGCTATATTCAAAGCATTAAGAAAAGGTGATATCAGAGTAAATGGAACTAAAAAGAAAGAAAATTATAGCTTAGAATTAGGCGATGTAATTGAAGTTAAATATTTAGTTTCTAAAATGGAAGATGTTAAAAAAGATTTTATAAAAGTTAATTCAAGTTCAATGATGGTAACTTATGAAGATGAAAATATATTAGTAGTTGAAAAATGGCCAGGAGTACTTGTACATCCAGATCAAAAGGGAGCAGAGCCTTCATTGACTGACTATGTATTATCTTACTTAAATGACAAGGGAGATTACATTCCAGAAAAAGAAAAGACATTTACCCCAGCACCATGTAACAGATTAGATAGAAATACTTCAGGTGTAGTTATTTTCGGTAAAAATTTCGAAAGCTTAAGAACTATGAATGAAATGATTAGAAATGGTGAAGTAAAGAAGTATTACTATGCTTTAGTTACAGGCAGAGTAAAAGAAGGACTATATAAGGGGTATATTTCTAAGAACGAAAATGAAAATATTTCAAAAGTTTATGATAAAGAAATGCCAAATACAAAAGAAATATCGATGGAAGTTAAAAATGTTCAAAGTAATGGAGCATTTTCTCTATTAGAAATAGACTTAATTACAGGAAGAAGCCATCAAATAAGAGCACATTTAAGTCATTTAGGGCATCCTATCATAGGAGATAATAAATATGGAGATAAGAAGTTAAATTCATTCTTCGATAATAAATTTGGTTTAAATTATCAATTCTTGTATGCTTATAAGTTGATATTTAAGGGTGGAGAAGGAAAGCTTGAATACTTAAAAAACAAAACAATAGCAGAAGCACTTCCTCCAATGTTTAAAAAAGTTAAAAAGGATGTATTCAAATTTACTTTATAAAAGGGGAAAGAAATGGAGAAAAAATCACTTGGAAGAAGTTTTTTAATATTATCTTTTGCAGGGATTTTTATAAAGATTCTCTCAGCTCTTTATGTTCCATTATTAAATGCAATTATAGGCAAAGAAGCTTATGCGGTATATGGAGCAAGCTATAGTATTTTAGTATTTGTTCTGGCTGTAACCACTATGGGGATGCAGCCGGCTATTACTAAGGTGGTTGCTGAGCTTAGAGCATTGGGTAATACTATAGATGCGTTAAGAGCAATGAAGCTGGCAAGAAAATATATGGCTATTATAGGAGGAATATTTACTATATTGCTAATTGTTCTTGCAGATAATATTGCTAAATTCGCAAATTGGGAAAAGGCTATAATATCAATACGATTTTTAGCACCAACAATATTATTGTCATGTATCTTAGCTGCCTATAGAGGATATCTGCAAGGTATAGAGGATATGGAAAGTATAGGTATATCTCAGATATTAGAGCAGATGGTAAATGTAGTATTAAGTTTAGTATTTGCGGCCCTATTAATTAAGAATAGTACGGAACTGGGAGTAGCAGGGGGAACTGTTGGAACAAGCTTAGGGGCATTGGCTGCTATAGTATATATTATTTATATCCACTCAAAAAGAAATTATGATGAGAATGCTTATGAAAGTAATACTGTAGAGAAAAGGCTTAGCAATAAAAGGATAGCCAAGAAACTTATAGCTTATGGACTACCTATAACATTAGTTGCAATCCTACAAAATGCCAGTTCTTTAGTAGATACATTTATAGTAAAATCAAGACTGCTGGATGCTGGTTTTACAGAAGTAGCTGCAGATGGCTTGTTTGCAAATTTAGGATATTATAATACACTTTTATATGTACCATTGGCCATAGTAACAGCGTTAAGTACTGCTATCTTCCCAAAAGTTATTGCTGCCTATGCTGAAAGAAATAAAAGGGAAATAAAAACGCAGATTAGTTATGCATATAGAATAACGTTTATGATAACTGTGCCAGCATGTTTTGGCCTTTCATTATTAAGTTCCGAAGTCTATCAATTATTATTCTCGGAGGTTGAAGGGGCAAAGCTAATGCTTTATGCATCAATTGTATTAATTTTTATGTCCATTACGACAATTCAAAATACTATCTTACAAGGTGTAAATAAGTTGTATTTGGTTTTAAATACTGCTTTTCTTGGAGTAATAGTTAAGTTTATATTAGACTTTACTTTAGTTGGAATAAATAGCATAAATATTTTTGGTGCGGTGATTGCAAGTTTTTGTGCGTATTTAGTGCCGGCAATACTTAATCATATAAATTTAAATAAAACATTTAAAATAAGAATTCCTGTAGCTAAACAGTTGATAGCTCCAATAATATCTTCAATAGTAATGTCTATTGGGATAGTTGTTTTAAGAATGCCGCTTAGAAGACTTATTAATATTCTTGAAGGCGGAAGGATAATGATTGGGATTGAAATAGTTATCCTTATAGCTATAGGTGGAAGTATATATTTTGTAACTATGATAGCATTAGGTGGAATCAGGAAAAAAGATTTAAACTTCTTTTCGCCAAAGCTATATAGAATGCTTCCAAGATTCTTAAGAAAAATGATGTAAAATGAAAGCTTTTCATACTTAATAGTATGGAAAGCTTTTTTATTTATCTAAAAAATTAATGTATAGAAATTAGTAAAAAAATACACTATAAAGCTATGAGTTAATTTTATGGAGGTGAAAAAATGGGAATTAGGTTAGAAAATTTAGTTGTTAAATTTGGAGATTTTACAGCTATAAATAATGTTACGCTAAGTATTCCTAAAGGAAAATTAGTATCATTATTGGGACCATCAGGTTCAGGAAAATCAACTACACTTTTTACTATTTCAGGTATTAATAAAGTAGCATCAGGAAAAATATATTTTGGAGATAGAGACGTAACTGGCTTGGAACCTGAAAAACTTGGCATAGGGCTTGTTTTTCAAAATTATGCTTTATATCCACATATGACTGTAGCAGAAAATATAGGATTCCCTCTTAAAAATTTAAAATGGGATAAAGAAAAAGCACAAAATAGAATAAAAGAAGTAGCTAAGATAGTTAAAATTGATGGACTACTTGATAGAAAACCAGCACAGCTTTCAGGAGGTCAACAGCAGAGAGTAGCTATTGCCAGGGCCATTGCTAAAAATCCAGATATTTTATTGCTAGATGAACCTTTATCTAATTTAGATACTAAGCTTAGGGTAGAAACAAGACAGGAGATTAGGAGAATACAAAAAGAAACAGGTGTAACGGCAATATTTGTTACCCATGACCAGGAAGAGGCCATGAGTATTTCCGATGAAATTGTGTTAATGAAGGATGGAGCAATTCAGCAGGTATCTACCCCTACTGAACTATATTTAAATCCAAAAAATAAATTTGTTGCATCATTTATCGGCAGTCCTGAAATGAATTTTATACAAGTTGATATTAATAATGGAATAGGAAATATAGGCGAATTATCGATTAATAATTTACCAAAAGATAAGAAAAAGGTACTTTTAGGATTTAGGGCAGAGGATGTTGAAATAGCAGATGATGGTTTTGAAGTTGAAGTAGAAACAGTAGAAATATTAGGGCGTGAAAAGTTGCTTACAGTTAAGAAGGATAATGATATATATAAGATGTTGGTAAAAAATACTTCGAAAATTAATGAAGGAGAAAAGATTAGGATTAAGCCTAAATGTGGTAGTAATTATATTTTTGATATAGATTCAGAGGAGTTTATAAAAAAATGCTAAAAAGCAGATATAAAGGATATATATATTTATTACCAGCCTTAATAATATTATCTGTGTTTGTGTTTTATCCAATTATAAATACTATTATCTTTAGTTTTGATGAAACAAAAGCTTCAGGCTTTAAATTTGGCATAGGTTCCTATAAATATTTATTTAGCGATAAAAGATTTATCAAATCGCTTATTAATACAGTTATATATGCAGCAGTTGTGCCAGTATTATCAGTTTTTATTTCTTTGCTTTTAGCAGATACATTAGTAAGAATTAAAAATGAAAGAATAAGATCAATATTTCAAAGCATATACTTTCTTCCATATGTAACATCCTTAGTAGCTATTGGAATAGTATGGTCATGGTTATTTAACAGCGAGTATGGAGTAATTAATTATATAATAACTCTCTTTGGAGGAAAAGGAGTGAATTGGCTTAGTGATCCTAGGTATGCAATGACAGCATTAATTATTTTTGCAGTATGGAAGAGCTTGGCTTTTAACACATTGATACTTACCACAGGGATTGCTTCTATAAACCCCCAATATTATCAAGCAGCAAAGATAGATCAGGCTTCCGGTAATACGATATTTTGGAAAATTACAGTTCCTTTGGTATCACCAATAATATCATATACATATATTATAAGCTTGATTGCAGCATTTAAGGTTTATACAGAAGTTTATGTATTGTTCAGTGGAAGAACCTTAGATGGAGCTGTATCTACAGTAGTCCGCTATATTATAGATAGATTCTATGGAGATCAAGATTTTCCACTAGCTTTTGCATCAGCAGTAGTGCTATTAATAATTATTCTTTCCGTAACAGCAGTTCAGAAGATTATGACAAGAAAGAAAATACACTATTAGGAGGCATAAGCTATGAATAAAAAATCTATTATGAATGTAATTAAATATATAGTGTTAACTTTGTTTGCTATTATAACGCTTTTCCCGTTTTATTGGATGATAGCTTCATCATTAAAGTCAAACTTTGAAGTGATTCAGACTCCGCCAAGCCTGTTTCCTAAACAGCTCCTTTGGGATAATTATCGAAAAGCATTTGAAATGGCTCCTTTTGCAAGATACTTTATAAATACCATAATAGTAACAATATTAAGTATAATATTTACTGTATTAATTTGTATCTTATCAGCATTTGCTTTTGCTAACTTAGAGTTTAAAGGAAAAGATTTATTATTTTCAATTTTTTTATCTTCTATGATGATACCAGGAGAAGTATTAATAGTAACTAACTTTAAGACTGTTTCAGCACTTGGCTGGATGGATACATATAGAGCACTTTTTGTTCCTTATATGGCTAATGTACTTTATATTTATATGCTAAGGGAGTTTTTTATGAAGGTTCCAAAGCAGCTGTATTATGCAGCAAAGATTGATGGAGCTAGCGATTGGAAGTTCTTGTGGAGTGTAATGGTTCCTATGGCAAAATCATCAATAATTACAATTTGTATTTTAGTAGGGATAAATTCTTGGAATGCTTTTTTATGGCCATTGTTAGTTACCAATAGTGCAAATATGCGTCTTGTTGCTAACGGTTTAACTGCATTTCAGTCTGATGCAGGAAATCAGTATGAGCTTTTAATGGCTGCTTCAACTATTATCACAATGCCGGTAGTTATTGTTTATATTTTCCTTCATAAGAAGATCATGAGAGGAATTTCCGTAGGAGGAATAAAAGGATAAAAATATGAATTATATTTGAGATTTACAAAAGATATAAATATTAATTAGAAGAGGTGACAAAAGATGAAAAAAAGATTGATAAGCACTGTTTTATCAGTGCTTGTAACAGTTCCACTATTTGTAGGATGTGGAAATACTCAAAGTACAACAGAAGATATAGTTACCAAGCTGGAAAGTCCGGTAAGTATTGAAATGTGGCATTATTTAACAGGGGCGCAAGGGGATGCTCTACAAGGGATTATTGATGATTTTAATAAGACAAATGGTCAGGGGATTACAGTAAATGCTGTAAATCAAGGTAATATTTCAGACTTGAATAAAAAGGTAATTGCTGCAGCTCAGTCAAATACTTTGCCAGCAATAATAAATGAGGGTAAGATTATAGATTTATCACCATATATTAATGATTCAACTATTGGAATGGCTGAGGATGTTAAAAATGATTTTATCAAATCATTTATTGATGAAGTGTCACAATGGGGTACAAATAAGATATATGGGCTTCCATTAACAAAATCTACGGAAGTAGTATATGTAAATAAAACGCTATTAACTGAATTAGGATATACAACAAATGATTTAAATGGTTTAACTATGGAGAAGCTTACTGAAATATCAAAGAAATGTTATGATGAATTTGGTATACCTGGCTTTGGCTTTGATTCATCTTCAAATGCATTTATTTCAACTTTAAAAATGAATGGTGCAGATTTTGTTGAATTAGACGGTACTATAAATGTTGATAATGATTGGGTAAGAGAATTTATGGATTATTATAAAAACAATGTAGAGGCTGGCTATTTTAGAATACCAGGAGAAGATACTTTTCTTTCAGGCCCTTTTTCTAATCAAAAAGTAATGATGTATGAAGGATCTTCAGCAGGAGCATCTCATATTAATGCAGAGAATTTTGAACTTGCAGTATGTGAAGTACCTAAATTCCAAAATAAAAATGCTGCAGTAATCCAGCAGGGGGCATCTTTGTTTGTAACATCAAATGTAACTAAAGAACAACAGTATGCAGCATATCAATTTATTAAGTTTGCAACTGATACTGAAAATACAGCAAAATTTGCTGTTGAAACAGGATATTTGCCAGTACGTAAATCAGCAGAAGAAACAAGTACAATGCAGGAAGCATTAAAAGATACAAATTCTGTTTATGCAAAAGTATTTCCAGTAGCAAATAAGAGTTTAGATTATTCATACTATACACCAGCTATCAATAATGCACAGTCAGCAAGAACTACAGTGCAAGAAAAATTTGATGCATATGTTACTGGTGGAATTAAGAGTATTGAAGATTTTATTAATGATACAGTGACACAAGTTAAAACATCCATTGGAAGATCATAAAATAAGAGTAGGCGAGATACAAATTTGTATCTCGCCTTAATTTCATTAGAGGGAATTATTATTTTATTCCTTCTTCATATTGTTGGACCATTCTCTTAACCATTTCTCCACCAACGCTACCACATTGTTTAGAAGAAAGATTTCCGTTATAGTCTGTAAATGGAACACCCATTTCTCCAGCTACTTCAGTTTTGAATTTTGCTAAACCGTTCTTTGCATCTGGTACTAATTTTTGTGACATAAATGATCCTCCTTAAGTTTTAATTATTTGCAATGCATTAACTTTGCTTTGCAGTATTATTATGTGTAAAGGGATAATTAATAACCTATAAAATAGTATCCAGTAGTGGAAAATGCTAGTTTAAATCAATACTTTTTAGAAAACTGTTAACAATGCTGGCATATTCTTCATGATCTGTTGCAAAAGATGCTGCATGTTTGGCTCCTTTGCATAAATATAATTGTTTAAATCCTTTTGTTTTAGAATTATATAGCTCATATATCATAGCTGTAGGAACGTAAGTGTCTTTATCACCATGGATAAAAAGCATTGGAATTTCAAGATTTTTAACGTATTTTACCGGAGAAGTTTTATTAAAGGACCATTTATATCTGATCTTCATAACTAGGCTGGTAAAGGAAACTAATGGAGGACAATATATTTTGTAATCCTCTTTTAGTCTGGTGATAAATAATTTTTTAACATCAGAGTATCCACAATCCTCAATGCAGAACTTAGCTCTGTTATCTATACCGCAATATTGCATTACTGTGCCAGCACCCATGGATTCTCCAAATACTCCTAAAATAATGTTATCACCTTTATTTTTATATAACCAATCGGTCCAGCTTTTTAAATCGAATTTTTCAAAGTAACCCATTGAAGCAAATTTGCCGCCGCTATGACCATGGAATCTATGATCATAAATTAATATATTAAAGTTATGTTTATAAAAAAGGCTGGCATATTTTATTGAAGCATTACTGTTTGAAGTTATTCCATGGCAGATGATAATAAATTTATTAGAATCTTTATTAGGAATAAAATAGCCTTTTAAATCATAGCCAAAGGATGATTTTATTATTACCTCTTCTCTAGTAAGTGAAGAGTAAAAGTCTTGCAGATTATTGTCCTTAATTTCTTTTTCATAAGTATAATCATAGCTTTTTAATTTAGGATAAACTATTATTCTGCACAGCTTAAGTGATATTACAATTAAAATGGCCAGCACAATCAATATTCCTAAAAGTAAATAGATAATCATTTGTATACCTCCATATATTATTAAAGATATTTTACCATATATTTAGCAGTTATTATTAGCATTTAATCCTCTGCTGTACCAAAGGTGCTTAGATATGCAAAGAGTCCATAAGTTAGGAGTATTACTACTACATTTTTAATAATAAAGAAATCCTGCAGGAATAAAGAAATAATAATCTTTATCAAGAAATAAGCAAGTATTCCTAGAAGAGAAAAAATAATTATATTTGATATTGATAAATTTATTTCTATATGTTTTTTTATTTCCAAAAGATTGATGCAGAAGCTGATAGAGGATGAAGTTAATATTGTAATTGCATAAGAAAAAATATTTATTCCTGGAATACTAGTAAGGCAGAAAAGCAACAGCAGTTCAATAAGTGAAATAATTAATGAGTTTCGTAGGATTATTCCTTGACGGTTTAAGCCATTTAATATACCAAACATAGTATTAGCAGGAAAAAGAATAGGTGCTGCTAAGGCACAAACTTTGATATAAAGACCTAAATCAGTTCTGCTATAAAACATCTGCCCTAGTGAGTCGGGTATTGCTAGACATATTATGCAGGTGGCTATGCCAAGTAAAAAGGCTATTTTAAGTACTTGTTTTATTCTTATTGAAGCATTGTAATAATCACCTTTGCTGATAGTTTCTGAAAGGTCTGGGACAAGGAGCATATTTATTGAACCAACTACCACCATTGGGAAGGTTACGATGGTTAAAGACATACCAGTAAATTTACCTATCATTGATAAAGCTGTTGAATATTGAAAGCCGGCAGCTATAAGTCTTCTAGGAACTATCAAAGTTGAAATTGTAGAAAAGATATTACTTAAAAAACCATTTAAACATAATGGCAGAGAAATTACTAATACATTAAAAAGTAACTGCCCTCTGCTATCAGGCTTATCCTGAGAGGGAGGAAGTGTTTTTGTGACATATTTATAATAGCAATATAAAAGCAGCAGGCTTTGGAGCTCACCAATAGCTAATGAAACATAAGCCAGTGTTACTAAAGATGAAATAGAAGTAGCTTTAAACATGTATACTAGTAATGCTATAGTAAGTATTCTCATTGCTTTTTCTAATATGTCTATAAAAGCAGGCATTGTAATTTTTGAAGTACCATAAAAATATCCCTTTAAAATATTAGATAAAGCTATAAATACCATAGCAGGACATGTAACCCTAATGGCATTAAGGGTTCGCAGATCCTTAACTCCGTATCTGCTTATGTATGGTGCTAGAAAAAAAACTAATATTCCAATAAATACTGCCCAGATTATATTAAAAGAAGCTACAGTTTTTAAAGTTTTCAATAAATTATTATGCTGGTTTTTACTTGTGTAGATAGCTGAAACCTGAGAAATTGCAGCAATAATTCCAGCAGTCATGAGACAGATAAAAAGATTGTAAATTGGCATTACAATGCCATATAATCCAATGCCTTCAGGACCAATTAACTTAGAAAGATATATGGAAAATATAAAGCCCAATATTCCTGTAGTGATATTAGAAGCTGTTAAAAAAAAGGACTTTTTAAAAAAGTTATCTTCTATCATTATTTCACCCCTTTAAATTACATTAAATACATATTCTTAAAAAAGTGAAAATATGTTATATATACATAAAAAGGACTGTTTACAAAGCAAATGCTCTGTAAACAGTCCTTTATTATTAAACTATTTTAAAACTAAAAAGTATAATAAGACAAGTATACCTAAAGCAATTCTATAGTAACCAAATACTTTGAAATCATGTTTCTTAATGTAATCAATTAAGAACTTGATTGCAAATAATGAAACTACAAAGGCTACTACTGAACCAATTAAAAGCACTACCCATTCAAAACCAGAGAATGCTAGGCCATTTTTTATAAGCTTTAATCCGCTGGCACCTACCATAGTTGGAATAGCCATGAAGAATGAAAATTCAGCAGCTATATATCTTGAAGTACCAATTAATACTGCACCGATTATTGTTGCACCAGATCTAGATGTACCAGGGATAAGTGCAAGCATTTGGAATACACCTATTAAAAAGGCAGTTTTATAAGAAACTTCTTTAAAGTCATTATATTTAGGCTTTTTATTTCTATTTTCCAAATAAATAAAAATGATACCATAAAATATTAATGTACCTGCAATTACTATTGGTGTAGAAAGTTTTGATTCAATTAAATCATCAAATAAAACTCCTACTACTCCTGCAGGAATTACTGCTACGATAACTTTAAACCAAAGG
>CAKVNP010000035.1 GCA_934777095.1 uncultured Clostridium sp.
GACGGATTCGAACCATCGAAACGAAACGTAACAGATTTACAGTCTGCCCCCTTTGGCCTCTCGGGAACTCCCCCATATATTAAATATTGTTTTTTAATCTCACCAGTTATCGGCGCCTTGCCGAACTGACAAGGATTATTTTATAATTAATAGCTTTATATTTCAACTCTAATTTTCCCCATTTTCAGCGTTTATTTAGTTTTATCTCTATACCTCTTTAATTTACTCTATATTACTACATTTTTCACTATTTTTTTATTGCTTTTTTATAGCTATTTATTCATATTAAAAAACGATATTCCAATGGTAAAAAACCTCAAAAAATATAGATTTATTAAACTAATTACTTATACTTTATTTTATTCTCAAATTATATTCTATTATTTTATTTCATATATTATCTATGAAAGGGGGCGTATATTATTTGATTAAAAGAAAAATAAACTCAAAGTCTGATTTAGCATATTATGAAGTAGCTGAATTTATGTCAGAATATATTAATTCCAATACAATAATTGTTTGTATTGGTACTGATAAATGCATAGGTGATTGTTTAGGTCCATTAGTTGGAACAATGTTAAAAGAAAAACTATTCCCTCTTCCTATATTTGGCACATTGAATTATCCTATTCATGCTTTAAATTTGGACAAGGAGCTTAAGCAAATAAAATCACTACACCCCACCTCAAATATTGTAGGAATAGATGCTTGTCTTGGAGACATTCATTCTATAGGCGAAATTCATACCCGAAACTATGCTATCCACCCTGGTAAGGGGGTAGGTAAGTATCTTCCTGATGTAGGTGACACATCGATTATAGGAATTGTTGATACAAGTGATGCCTCTGAATTTTTCACCTCTAGAAGTATACGTTTAAACTTAGTGTTTGAAATGGCACAAGTAATTTCTTCTGGACTTATTGAAGCTTATAATATTTTTAGTAAAACTAAAATAATTAATGGACATACTTAAAATAAACACAGCTAGTTTTGCTAGCTGTGTTTATTTAATCCCTATTCAATTAAACTTATTTCTTGACCTGATATATCAAATTGAAGTTTATTCATATACTTTAATACTTGCCCTGTTCCTTCTGCAACTGATTCTACTGAATTTTCAGCTACATGTACAGCTAGCCCTGTATGTTCTTCTATAAGCTTATCTAGCCCATAAAGTAGAGCTCCTCCACCTGTCATTATTATTCCTTTTTCAACTATATCAGCTGATAATTCAGGTGGTGTTTTTTCAAGAATAGCTTTTACACCTTCAACTATTAATGATACTGGTTCCATTAAAGCTTCTCTTATTTCTTCTGTACTTATTTCTATTTGGTCTGGTAATCCTGATACTAAATTTCTACCCTTCATTGTTGTAACTAAATCTCTAGCACCCTTATACGCAGATCCTACACTTATCTTTAAGTCTTCTGCTGTTTTTTCACCAATCATTATTTTATGTTTGTTTCTTACATATTTTATAATTGCTTCATCAAATCTATCACCTGCTGATTTTATTGATTTTCTAACTACAATTCCTCCTAAAGAAATTACTGCTATATCTGTAGTTCCTCCACCAATATCAACAATCATGTGACCATCAGGCTTGGTTATATCTAACCCTGCACCAATAGCTGCTGCTAAAGGTTCTTCAATTAAATGTGCATCCTTTGCACCAGAATTTTTTGCTGCATCTATTACAGCTCTTTTTTCAACTTCTGTTGCTTGTGATGGTATACATACTACAACATTAGGGGCTACAACCTTCCCTCTTCCTAACGCTTTTGAAATGAATGCTTTAAGCATTTTTTCAGTAATATCATAATCAGATATTACCCCGTCTTTCATCGGTCTAACCGCTATAATGTTTCCTGGTGTTCTACCTATCATTTTTCTTGCTTCTTCACCAACAGCTAATACTTTATTATTCATCTTGTTAATAGCTACTACTGAAGGTTCTTTTAATACTATTCCCTTACCCTTAACATAAACTAATACTGTTGCAGTACCTAAGTCTATACCAAGTTCTGCTCCGCTTTTCCAAAACCACATGTTTCTCCACTCCCATATCTATAATAAAAATGCAAAATACTTCTTTTTTCTACAAAATATCCTCATTATATTATTATATATGGAATGGAATTATCATTCAATAGCTTTATATTTCAATTTAGTAGCTTTTCCACCTCTTATATGTCTTTCAGATTTATTCAATTCTAAAACTGAATGAGTCTGCTCTGCAATAACAGGATTAATTTTAGGTAATCTCTCTGTCATATCCTTATGAATTGTACTTTTACTTACACCAAAAACTTTGGCAGTTTTTCTTATTGTAGCCTTTGAATCAAGTATATATTGCGCTACTTCTAAAACTCTTTCTTCAATGTAATCTTTCAAAATGCTACCTCCTTATAATCTTAATTATTGTTCACCAGCCGCTTTTAGCAGCTGGTGAATTTTTATATTAATTCTAGAAATTAAAATAATCCCCTGGATCTACTGATTTACCATTAGCATCTTCAACTTGAATATTTAATACATCTCCACATATTTCTGATGTGAAAATTAATGAACTATTTCCAACAGTACCTATTTCTTGTCCTTCAGATACGATATCGCCAACTGCAACAGGTATTTCAGTATTTAAATTTGTATATTTAGTCTTTATTCCATTTGCATGAGAAATTACTACATAACTTCCGTCTTCAGTATTTGTTGAAACCTCATCTACCCTACCATCTGCAACACATTTAACAGCTGTTCCAACTGGTGCTTCTAAATCAACACCTTTTCTAGTCATAATTATTTGTTCTGAATCAGTCTTACTTACCTCTATCATTTGGCCAAATTCTCTCTTTACAGCTCCTTCTAAAGGTAATGCAAAAATAACTTGATTATCGCTTCCTGACATAACTGGAACGTTACCATCAGCTACATCATTAGCTGCTGTTTCTTCTGATTCACTTTGGATTGCAGTTTCCTCGCCAGCGTTATTATTAACAGCTTCTCCGTTAGCTACTTCTTCAGTTTCATTTGCATTTGTATTATCAACAATCTCTGGTGAATTTTCTCCTTGTACTCTTTCTGCATTCTGCTTTTCAGTATTGGATACATCTTGTGATGATTGTTGATCTTCAATATTCAAACTAAAATCTTTAGTATTATCACTAACTTCTTTTGCTTTATTATTTTTATTAACAGTAAATACTACCACTGTAGCAATAACACATAAGCAAATGAATAGAACAAAGTAAAAACCCTCCTTTCTAAAAAAGTTTTTAACTTTATCACTGTTGTTATTATCCATATCAACACCTCCTTTTTGTAGTCTTGCCTTTTTCTATGAATTAATTCAGTAATATTATTATTTCCGTATAACAAATTACTTCAAAAAACGGCAAAAAGCCCTTTGAATCTACTCAAAAGGCTTTAATATAATAATTATTCAGTTATTTAATTTTTATATTCTATATTACCAATTTCAACTCCAGTATAATAATGTTTTAGTATTTCTTCATAGCTGCTGCCACTTTTAGCCATGCCATTTGCTCCCCATTGACTCATGCCAACACCATGGCCATACCCCTTGCAGGAAAATACTATATTACTGCCATCAACTGAATAAGTAAAGTTAGTTGAATTCAAACCAATCATTGTCCTAAAATCAACTCCCTTCATTACTATCCCGTTGATTTCAACTTCTTTTGCTCCCCCTGCATCAGTTCTTGTTATTTTAATAAATTCATTATTGACTTGTGATGAAGATAAATTAACATTTTCCACACTAGAGTTTACTATATTTACAAAATTAATAATTGAGATACTTTTTTCACTAACATATTTCGGAGCTATTTCTTCACCTGTACTTGAAACAGACTTTAAATATGGAATATCACTTGAAAAGACATCCTGTGCATCTTCTGTTTTTCCTGAACTAGTTGAGAAATACTGCGGATATAATACAAGCTCTCCATTATAAGTTAGTATTTGTCCCGCTGTATCATTCACTGCTTGTAGAATTTTATTCCAATTTGCTTCAGCAACAGCTGTATCCCATTTCTGCAAGCGTTTATCTTTTGAAGTATATACTTGGCAATGTGTTGAATCACATACTTCAGCACCATTTGCAATAGAACAGTTTTTAATTTTTTTACTTACTAAAAAAGTTCTAGCTGCAACTGCCTGCGCTTTTAAGGCTTCATTTTCAAAATTAGCTGGCATTTCATTAGCTACAACTCCACAGATATAATCTTCAATTGGTATTTCTTCAATTTCTCCTGTTTCTGTAATATATACCTTTACTGTATTTGAATTTACTGCCACTGTATTTATAACCTCAGCTGTATCATTATTATTTTCTGTATTTTGAAATGGCAATTGCTCTGATGATGTAGTACAAAGTTTTTTATTCATAGTAATTATAGGCATTACAATTAAAAATATAATTATCATTATTGTGGTAAATAATAATGGAATAATCGCTTTAAATCTTGTCCTTTTTCTCATTTATCCGCCCCCTAACTCAATAAAATATATGTCTATTTAATTTATATTATTCTTACTTTTAATGGGTAAGAATAATATAAATTAAAGTGAATGTTTGCTTCGCAAAGTGAATGTTGCCCTAATGGCAAGTGAAGCATTGCTTCCGCAAAGTGAAAGGTAAGCAAAGTCACTACGCTCTTTAGCTTAAGAGGAATACCTAAGGTAGAGATAAGTCACCTGCGGTGAAGACAGATAGAGTTCAGTGCTCAAAATTATCCTTAGGATAATTTATTGTAAGAGATAGAGTATAGTGCCTACGGCAAGACAAATAGACTGCTGTTCCCTAACTTATCCTTTGGATAAGTTATTGTAAGAGTTAGAGAATAGTGCCTTCGGCAAGAGGGTTAGACTTCGGTTCTCTAATTTATCTTTCAGATAAATTATTGCAAGGGTAGAGTATAATTGCCTGGGCAAAGATATATTTAATTAGAATTCTTTGAATTCTTTCCTTAATTCATTATTAATTATTAATTTGAGTTTATAATTAAACTTCTTCCTATAAAAATAAGGCCTTTAACTAACCGCTTCCCATTTCTCCGGTTAGTTAAAAGCCTCATGTTGTTTTATAGTCTCATGTTATATCCTATATATTTACACAAGCTCTTTCATTTTTAATTATTTCGTTATTCTGTATACTTCTGCGCCTAGCTTTTGGAATTTTTCTTCAATATTTGTATATCCTCTATCTATATGATAGATTTCACCTATTTCTGTTACTCCATTGGCAACTAAGCCTGCTAGGATCATTGCTGCGCCTGCTCTTAGGTCTGTGGCTTTTACTTCACAGCCAGTGAGCTGATTTACCCCTTCCACTATTGCTACTCTGCCATCTATTTTGATATTGGCACCCATTCTGCCTAATTCTCCTACGTGCATAAATCTATTTTCAAATACTGTTTCTGTTATCACACTGACACCTGGAGTCATTGATAATAGTGCCATCATCTGTGGCTGCATATCTGTTGGGAATCCTGGGTAAGGCATAGTCTTAATGTCTACTGGTTTCTTTGCTTTTGTACCATCAACTATAAGTTTTTGTCCAAATATTTCACATCCAACGCCGCATTCTTTTAACTTTTCAATAGTTGGCATTAAATGTTGTTCATTAACTCCATTAATTGTTATTTTACTATTTGTAATAGCAGCTGCTACCATAAAGGTTCCTGCTTCTATTCTATCAAATATAGGGGTAAAAGGTTTTGGCTGATGAAGGCTCTTGACTCCATTAATTGTAATAGTCCCATAGCCTGCACCTTGAATGTCTGCTCCCATACTATTTAGAAATCTTGCTAAATCCCATATTTCTGGTTCTTCTGCTGCATTTTCAATTATTGTTGTACCTTCTGCTAATACTGCAATCATCATAATATTTTCTGTAGCCCCTACAGACGGAAAATCTAGATATACTCTGGTTCCTACTATTTTTTTAGCTTTTGCTTCTACATACCCATACTCAGTTTCTGATTCTATACCAAGACATTTAAATCCCTTTAAATGAAGATCAATTGGTCGGCTTCCTATATTACAGCCTCCTGGTAGAGATATTTTACATCTTCCAAAACGAGCAAGCATTGGCCCCATTACTAAAAATGAAGCTCTCATTTTCCTAATTAACTCACTATTTGTATCAAGCTCTTTTATATTAGTAGTATCTATTATTAATTCTCCTGTAATTTGAGAGAAACTAACAGCACAATTTAATTCTCTTAATAGATTAATTAAAACGGTAACATCTTCAAGCATAGGTACATTATTAATTACTACCTTTGTTGGATTTAATATTGTTGCTACTATTATTGGTAAAACTGAATTTTTAGCTATGCTTATATCAACTTCACCTTGAAGCTTTTTCCCGCCCTTAACTATTATTTTTTCCATATTATCCTCCATATTTTATTTTTAGTATGTTACGAAAATCGTTGGAGTACCAATAATTAAATATACCCCTGTGTCATAATTAACTTCCGCAATATTAAGCCTTTCACCATCTTTGAGTTCTGCTGTGCTTATACTTCCATTATTAATCTGCAAGGATCTTATAGTATCCAATTTAATATTCTCCTTTGCATCGTCAGAAATATGCTGATCTATGTCATTTTTTACTTTTAAATATTTAAATACTCTGCTATTAGTGCAATCATTATTTTTTATCTCTTCTGCTTCCTTAACTAAACTTTCAATATTTCTACTATAATTAGTATTAATCATTTCTATTTCAACCTTTGTATTTTTACTAATGGTAAATATACTTATACAATATTTAATATTATCTCCTTCACAAATAATACAATCACCATCAACATATACTTGTATTTTACTACCTAATAAATCTATTATTCTTTCTTTTTCTTCATCTACTTTATTTTTTGTATAATATTCAAGTTTAATTCCATTTTCACAAAATGAATATTGCTCCATTATAAAGTGCTCTACTCTTGTAAAGGCTTCTTTATTGATTTCACAGTCATATTCCTTAGCATTAATAAATAATAGAGAAAAGATTAAGCTAACTACTAACATAGTTCTTTTCATGGTATTCCCCACCCTTCCTCTAAAATTATTGTCCATATAGTATTTTTTTATTCAAGATATATATATGATAATATATTAATTTTTCGCTTAAAATGTTACTATTCTACAAAATTCATTAATGAGCACAAAAAAGGACTATCACGAAAACTCATGATAGTCCTTATTATTACTTATTATTCTTCAATTTTATTCTCACAATAGCTCTTTGCAGTGCTTTTCCAGCTCTTTCAAGGTCTACATTTTCTTTAGACTTAAGTCTTTGTTCAGCTCTATTTTTTGCATTCTCTGCCCTAGCTATATCAATATCTTCTGCATAATCATATGCATCGCAAGTAAAGTTAATAACATTGTCTTTAATATAAATAATACCTGTTGAGGTAAACATATTTACAACTTCTCCACTTACTTTTCTTATAATACTGATTGTAGGTATTGTGCTGCTTATAATTGGCGCATGATTAGCCATAAACTCAACTCTACCGTCAGAGTTTTCTGTTGAAAGTGAGATAATTTCTTCAGAAATAGTAGGCTTGCCTGGAGCTATAATATTAAGTTTAATAGTATTACTCATATTATTATCTCCTATTTCATACTCTTAGCTTTTGCCACAACATCATCAATTGTTCCTGCAAATAGGAATGCTGATTCTGGAATATCATCATACTTACCTTCTAGAATTTCTTTAAATCCTCTGATAGTTTCTTTTACTGGTACATATTTACCAGGCATTCCTGTAAATTGTTCACCAACAGTAAATGGTTGAGATAAGAATCTTTGTACTTTTCTTGCTCTGCTTACTACAGCCTTATCTTCATCAGATAATTCATCTACACCAAGTATTGCTATAATATCTTGTAATTCTTTGTATCTTTCTAAGATATGCTTAACTTTAGTTGCAACATCATAGTGTTCTTTACCAACAATTCTTGGATCTAATATTCTAGATGTAGATTCTAATGGATCAACAGCTGGATATATTCCAAGTTCTGATATTGATCTAGATAATACTGTTGTTGCATCTAAATGTGTAAATGTTGTAGCTGGAGCTGGGTCAGTTAAGTCATCAGCAGGTACATATACTGCTTGAACTGATGTAATTGATCCATCTTTAGTAGATGTAATTCTTTCTTCTAAAGCTCCCATTTCAGTTGCTAATGTTGGCTGATATCCAACTGCTGAAGGTATTCTTCCTAATAACGCAGATACTTCTGAACCAGCTTGTGTAAATCTAAATATATTATCAATAAATAATAATACATCCTGTCCTTGGTCTCTGAAATATTCAGCCATAGTTAACCCAGTTAAAGAAACTCTCATTCTAGCTCCTGGTGATTCGTTCATTTGTCCAAATACTAGTGCAGTCTTATTGATTACACCAGAATCCTTCATTTCATGATATAAATCATTACCTTCTCTTGATCTTTCACCAACACCTGTAAATACAGATAATCCACCATGTTCCTTAGCTATGTTATTTATTAATTCTTGAATTAATACTGTTTTTCCTACACCAGCTCCTCCGAATAGACCTATCTTACCACCTTTTTGGTATGGTGCAATTAAATCTATTACCTTAATCCCTGTTTCAAACATTTCAGGTTCTAATGATTGTTCTTTAAAGCTTGGTGCAGCTCTATGAATTGGATAATATTCTTGTACGTCTAATTCTCCAGCATCATCTATTGGATTACCTAATACATTAAATAATCTTCCTAATACTTCTTTACCTACTGGAACAGAAATTGGTTTACCAGTATCTACTGCCTTAATCCCTCTTTTTAAACCATCAGTTGATTCCATAGCAATTGTTCTTACTATGTCGTCCCCCATATGCTGTTCTACTTCAACAGCTAAAATTCTATCTCCCATATCGATTTTGATTTCATTATAAATGTTTGGTAATGAATCAGCATCAAATTTTATATCAACTACAGGTCCTATAACCTGAACAACTTTTCCAATCTTTTCTTCAGCCATACTTCTACCTCCTTGCTACTTTTGCGCTTCAGCTCCTCCAACGATTTCTGATATTTCTTGTGTTATCATTGTCTGTCTTATTCTATTATATTTAATATTTAAGTTTTGTAAGATATCATTAGCGTTTTCAGTAGCTCCATCCATTGCAGTCATCCTAGCACTTTGTTCGCTTGCTTTAGCATTAAGCATACTAACTCTCAATTTGCTTTTTAAGAACATGTCTATTGAATTATTTAATACCTCTTCAACATTTGGTTCTATTAAACAATCCCCTTTATGTTCATTATCTCCATCAAAAGGCAATAATTTCGAAATTTTTACTTCTTGCTTTATTGGGGATACAAACTCTGTATATACTATATTAACCTCAGATACGTCCCCTTTTTTATATAAATATATCGCTTCATTATATATTTTATTAACTTCTGATGTTGTTGGTATATCAGGTATATCTACATATTCAGAAGATGAGTTAAATCCATATTTATTGATATATGAAATTCCCTTGCTTCCTACTACTATTATCTTAGCATTACTATCTTCATCTTTTACCACAGATTTTAGATATGCAGCAACATTATTGTTATATCCGCCACATAAACCAGTATCTGAAGTTAATACAATATAGAGTTTATTACCGTCAGTTTTTCTACAATAAATTGATTCATAATCCTCAGGAAGGTATGATACAACCTCGTTGACTATTTCTTCACACAATTTACTATATTCTACATTACTTGCAAGCTCTTTTCTTACTTTTCTGAGTTTAGAAGTGGCAACAAGTCCCATAGCCTTTGTAATTTTTCTAGTGCTTTCAACAGACTTTATTCTTCTTTTTATTTCTATAAGTCCCGCTGCTCCCACAGTTCTACCTCCTAAAGAACTGCATAGCTTTTAAAGCTATGCAGTTTGTAAAAATATCTTTTTAAAATCAAATATGCATTTTTCAATATTTGATTTAATTTCATCAGTTAATGTTCCAACTTCAACTATGCTCTTTAATAAATCTCTATAATGAGTATCTGCATATTCTAATAATTCTTTTTCAAATTGTCTGATATCTTCAACCTTTATATCTGATAGATAATCATTTACTGTTGCATAAAGAATTATGATTTGATTTTCTACAGGCATTGGACAGTATTGGTCTTGTTTTAAAACTTCAACTATTCTCTTACCTTTTTCTAATCTTCTCTTAGAGTCAGAATCTAAATCTGAACCAAATTGTGAAAAGGCTTCTAATTCTCTAAATTGAGCAAGTTCTAGTCTTAATGTACCTGAAACTTGTTTCATTGCCTTTATTTGTGCATTACCCCCAACTCTTGATACAGAAATACCTGCATTTACGGCTGGTCTTTGTCCTGCATAGAATAAATCTGATTCTAAGAATATCTGACCATCTGTGATAGATATTACATTAGTAGGTATATATGCAGTTACATCTCCAGCTAGTGTTTCAATTATAGGAAGTGCTGTTAATGATCCACCGCCTAATTTATCTGAAAGTTTAGCTGCTCTTTCTAATAATCTTGAATGTATATAGAATACATCTCCAGGATATGCTTCTCTTCCTGGTGGTCTTCTTAATAATAATGACATTGTTCTATAAGCAACTGCATGCTTAGATAAATCATCATAAATTATTAATACATCTTTTCCTTGATGCATAAAGTATTCACCTATACTACATCCAGCATATGGAGCAATATATTGTAATGGTGCTGATTCAGAAGCTGTTGCAGCTACTACTATTGAATAATCCATAGCATCCATTTCCTGTAATGTGTTTACTATATGTGCAACAGTAGACTGTTTTTGTCCTATAGCAACATAAATACATATTACATCTTTTCCTTTTTGGTTAAGAATAGTATCTATTGCTATGGCAGTTTTACCTGTTTGTCTATCCCCTATAATAAGCTCTCTTTGTCCTTTACCAATTGGAATCATTGAATCAATTGCCTTAATACCAGTTTGTAAAGGCTCATTAACTGATTGTCTATCAATTATGCTAGGTGCATGTACTTCTATTGGTCTTGTTTCATTAGTAATAATTGGCCCCTTGCCATCTATTTCTTCACCTAATGAATTAACTACTCTTCCAAGCATTCCTTCACCAACAGGGACTTCAACTATTTTATT
>CAKVNP010000036.1 GCA_934777095.1 uncultured Clostridium sp.
AAGCTTAGGTGCATTGTTTTTACCTTCTTCATATTTTATGGCAACTGCAATATGAGTTGGGTTAGTGATAACTACTGTTGCATCACCTACTGCTTGGATCATACGATGTCTTGACATTTCTCTCTGCTTCTGCTTTATTTTAGCCTTAACCTGTTGATCCCCTTCTGCCTGTTTATATTCTTCTTTAATTTCTTGTTTAGTCATTCTTAAATCCTTTTGATGGAATTTAAACTGTACAAAATAATCTACTGCCGCCAGTACTATTAAGAGAATAGTAATCTTAGTAAATAAACTTACTACCAGTTCTTTTACCGATATACCTATTGACTGGATATTTAGTGATGATATCTGCAATATCTTTTCATAATTGCTAGTCATAAATGAATATCCTATATAAGCAACTACTGACACTACTGTCAGATTTTTTGCTAACTCTAATAACTTCTTCATAGAAAACATATTTTTAAATCCGCTGATTGGATTTAACTTGCTAAATGATGGTTTTAAACCTTCACCAGAAAATAAAAATCCTGTCTGCAGTAGATTCCCTACAATCCCTGCTGCCATAATAGGTAAGACAAATGGTAGTATTGCACTTAAAAATGACATTGCTGCTGATTTAAAAATTGGCTTAGTACTAGTATCTGAAATAGTAATATTATCTATATTTCCTAAGTAATACATTATATTATTTTTAAAGACATCCATAATTCTGCTGCTAAATGATATTATTACTAAAAGAACAGCTATGGTAGTTATGGCAGATCCAATTTCTTTACTTCTGGCAATCTGACCTTTTTTTCTAGCATCTGATTTCTTTTTAGGTGTTGCTTCTTCAGTTTTTTCTTCTGAAGAGAAAATTATCATTATTGGAGCTAATGATAAAATCTTATTTATTACCCCAGGCAGATCGCTTAATGTACTAATAAAAACTTTTGTAATAAATGATATGCTTACTGATAAAAGAAGCAGCCCGACTAACATTTTTATCGGCATTCCTAAAATCATTACATTAATCTGAGGTACTACTTTTGAAATAAGTCCCATACATACGTCAGTAAGTATTATCACCAATACAATTGGCAGCGCTATTTTAATTCCTATGAAAAAATATTCAATTATTACATTCATCATCTGCATTAACGATTCATTAGTTATTATGCTTTTTCCTAAAGGCACAATATTTACTGAATGAATCAATGCTTTAATTACTAAAAGATGTGCATCACTGACAAAGAAAATTATCATTGCTAGATGCTGTAGAAATTTTGCTGTAACTGTAGTCATTGATGACATGCTCGTATCCATCATGGAAACCATACTTAAACCTATATGTACATCAATCCAGCTTCCTGCCAGCGTTAATACTTCAAAAATTAGGTTAGTTGTTACTCCTAAAACCACACCTGTAATAATTTCATTTAATATATACATTATAAAAACATAATTACTGTTTATTATTTCAATATTTACCTTTTCAACACCACCTGTTATTGCTACTGCAATAATCATTGATAAAAATAATTTTACAGTGGGAGGTGTTCCATTTGGAAAAATCACTTTAAAAAGTATAAAGAAAGTTGATAATCTTACGAAGATAAACAATATGGTTAAAAGATAAGCTGTATCTATCATTTTAACCTCCTATGTGGATATCTGTATGATTAATTTAAAAATTTCTTTGGTAAAATCATTAATTGTATGTGATATCCATGTACTTAAAAACAGTCCTAATAAACATACACCTACAAGCTTAGGTACAAAAGTCAGTGTCTGTTCTTGAATTTGAGTTGTAGCTTGAAATATACTAATTATTAAACCAATTAACATTGCTGCTATCAAAAATGGCCCTGCTACCTTTAAAACCACTAATATTGTATCTTTAGCAATGCTATTCAATAAATTCTCAGACATTATTAATCACCTCACGAAAAACTTAATATTAAAGACTGAATTAACAAATACCATCCATCTACCATAACAAATAATAATAATTTAAATGGCATAGATACCGTTGTAGGTGGAAGCATAAACATCCCCATTGACATTAATACACTTGCTACTACCATATCTATTATCAAAAATGGAATATATAGCAGGAATCCTATCTGGAATGCGGTCTTTAATTCACTAATTGCAAATGCTGGAATAACCGCCTGCATTGGAATATTTTCATGAGTCAATTCTGTGGAATCTATTCCTGAAGCATCTACAAATAGTTGAAGATCCTTCTGCCTTGTCTGGTTAAGCATAAACTCTTTTAATGGTGCCACTCCTATTTTTACAGCCTCATCATAAGTTATTTCTTCGGCTGCATAAGGCTTAAATGCCTTTTCATTTATTTCACTATATACAGGTTGCATTATAAATATAGTTAAAAAAATTGCAAGTCCTGTTAAAATTTGATTTGGTATTGACTGCTGTGCCCCTATGGCATTCTTCAGCATTGAAAATACTACGATAATTCTGGTAAAGGATGTTACCATAATAATAATTGCTGGCAGCAGAGTTAAAATTGTTAAAAATATAAATAATTTTATATTATCAACATAGTCCTGTGCTGACTCCGCACCATCAACTGAAATATTTACTGAAGGTAGATTAACTTCAGATGGCGTTGCAAAAGCTTTAGTTGAAAAAATAGCTAATACTGAAAAAACTACTAATGCAATAAATATGTAATTTTTTTTATTTTTCATCTTTGTTATTCCTTATTCTTATATTTTTAAACATATTAGCTCCATTATTAAATAATGTAGTATATGTCTCCGTAATCTTTTCAACTTCTTCCTTTTTGTTATTTTCTATTTCTACTACTTCTTCTTCTGTTAACTCATTAATCAAAGTAGTATTATTAGGAGAAATTGATACTACATAGCCTTTATTTAGAACCTTCAATACAAATATTGAAGTATCCTTAGATAATTGAATTTTTTCTAATACTTTGATATTTTTCTTATTTGATACACTACTAAATTTATTAGAGCTTAATTTGGCGGAAGCTAGCATTAATAGTACAATTACTATTAATGCTATAACCACCTTTAAGCATAAAAATACAAATTCCATTAACTTATTCCCTATTGAACTAATAATTCGTTAAATTTAACATCTATTAATAATCCCTTAGTTAAGTTTTGGTTTAACTTATCCACAAGTTCACTCTTTAAAATCATTTCATTATCAGCAGTAAAATCTGTTGATTTTAATGATTTTAGATAAAATATCATTGTATCTTTTAAAGCCACTAATTTTGTATCTATTTCTGTACCTAGCTCTTCATCAGCACTATCGTAAGTAACTGTTGCCGTAAGCTTTACATATCTTTTAGCTTCCTTATCGCTTAAGTTAACCATTATCTCGCCGACTTCTTTATATCCTTCTACTATGATAACCTCAGCTGGTTCAGCATTTTTAGTCATATATAAATATACTCCACCAAATACTCCTCCCCCTAAGGCAAGTAAAACTGCTATTATTATAATAATTATTTTTAAATTACTTTTTTTCTTTTCCTCTGCCATCATTTACTCCTCATCATCAGTCATAATTAATATATTTACTCTTCTATTTTTAGCCATATTAGCTTCCGTATCATTTTTTGCTACTGGCTGGTACTCACCATATCCTGTAGCACTCAATTTCAACGGATTTATTTTTCTTTCATTAACAAAATATTTTACTACATTAACTGCCCTTGATACTGAAAGATCCCAGTTTGATGGGAATTCATTTGTTGAAATTGGTCTATTATCTGTATGTCCTTCAACAATTATGCTATTATCCATAGATGAAATTAAGTCACTTATTTTATTTAATATCTCCTTACTGTTTTCCCTTAAATCAGCACTGGCTGTCTCAAATAAAATATTATCTCTTAACTGTATTACAATACCATTTTCACTTTCTATGATGTTTACTACATCTTCTAAATCATGTTCAGCGACAAATTGATTAACTTGGTAATACATTGTTTCTTCAATATTTTCTCCACCCTCAATTTTTGAAGGAGTTTCTGCACCGATAAGAGGTACTTCACCATTATATAAATTATATTCTAATATTGTATCACCACTCTGTCCTGCCATTACTGATTTAAAGGCTTGTGATAACTGCTCCATTTTCCCTGCATCTACTGATGACATTGTATATAGAAGAACAAAAAATGTCATTAATAAAGTAACGCAGTCAGCGTAGGTTCCTAACCATTCTTGCCCTGTTGGCTCTTCCATTTCCATTTTCTTTCTTGCCATTATTCTGTAACTCCTTCTGCACTTTCAGAATTACTAGTTAAATATTCAAGTCTATCGTTTGGATCTAAGTAAGTAAGTAATTTTTCTTCAATGATTCTTGGATTTACTCCTGATTGAATTGCTAAAATACCTTCAACCATCATTTCTTTAAGACCTACTTCTTTAAGACACTTTTGTTTTAAGTTTGTTCCAATAGGTGTAAGTATTAAGTTCGCAACTAAACTACCATAGAAAGTAGTTAATAAGGCAACTCCCATACCTTTTGCGATACTATCCATATCTGTTAAGTTCTGAAGCATCTGAACAAGACCAACTAATGTTCCTAACATACCAAATGCTGGTGCATATGAACCCCAGATATTAAATATATTGGCAGCCTGCATTTCTCTGCTTTCAAACTGGCCAATTTCTAAATCCAATATTTCTCTAATTGTTTCTGGTTCAATTCCATCTACAACCATTTGAAGTCCTTTCTTAAGGAATTCATCCTGTAATTCATTTATATCTTCTTCTAGTGATAATAACCCTTCTCTTCTAGCTTTCTTAGATATATTAGAAAATTGTGATACTATATCTTTTTTAGATACTGTACTTTCCTTAAATGCTTGTCCCACTAATTTTCCTAATGACTTTACTTCATTTAAAGGATATGTGATAAGTATTGCACTTAATGACCCACCAACAGTCATAAATATCGATGGAACATCTAAGAATATACTCAGCGGTCCTCCTGCTAAGATACTATATAAAATTAATCCAGTACCTATTATTAACCCAACAGGAGTTAATATATCTGTCTTTTTCATATTATTCCCTCCTATAATCTATAAGTTATAATCCTATTTTTGTATGATACGACTTTATCTTTTACTTCGTCCATTGTCTCTAATACTATATACTTTTTACCATTTGTTAGAGTAATTATAGTTTCAGGGACTTCTTCTATTTTTTCAATGTGTTCTGCATTTAAAGTAAATTCTTTATTATTCATTCCCGTTAAATCTATCATAAAATACCCCCATTCTTTAGTATTTGAATTAACAATATGAATTAACTAATATTAAATTAACTCATTTTTGGTAATTCAATTTATTTTTCTTTATTAATGTATGGATGAATTTGCTTTCATCCATACATCAATATTTATTAATCTATCTCTTTAAGTTGATTATTTCAGTTAAGATTTCATCTGCATTAGTAATCATTTTACCTGCTGCTTGGAAAGCTTTAGTTGTTGTAATCATATCAGTAAATTGTTCTGATAAATCAACACCTGACATTTCTAAGTATCCTTGTAGCACATCCCCATACGCTCCATTATTACCATTAGGAGTTCCTACTGCATCGATAAGTATTGCTTGTCCTGAACTTCCTGATGCTGAATAAGTATTATTCCCATTATCAGTTAACCCAACAGTATTTTTAAATGATGACATAGCTAATTGTCCTATTGCAGCTATTTCTCCTGTATCTAAAACTGCTGTAATTAATCCACCAGATGAGATATTATAACTTTTTATTGCAACATCTTTAGTTGTTCCGTCAGCAAACTCTTTTGTAATCTTATCAGGAATTCTTAATGTTACTAAGCAACTTCCATCAGCAGTTACACCATCTGTAGATTCAACATAAGTTAAAGTACCATCGTCTTTAATATTTGTACCTGAGGCTGAAGAATCTGAATTAATAGCATATCCTAAAACTCTTTGTCCTGTTGCTGTTAAAAGATTTCCTTCATTATCTAAAACAAAAGAACCATCTCTTGTATAAGAAATTGATGTACTAGTTGTGATTTCACCTAGTCCGTTATTATCAACTTTTACTTCTTCCCCAGCTGCATTTGCTATTCCATTAAGTACTGGTCCAGTAGCTACCATAAAGAATCCATCTCCATCTATAGCTACATCTAGTGCTCTTGAAGTAGATTGCATTGAACCTTGGTTCATTATTTTATCTATACTTGCTATTTGAACTCCTAAACCTATTTGCTTACCATTTACTCCCCCTAGAGAATCTGTAGCAGCACTAGCACTTGAAGAAGTCTGGCTTAATGTAGTACTAAAAGTAACTCTTGAACCTTTGAATGCAGTAGTACTTACATTGGCTATGTTATTACCTATAACATCTAATTTAGTTTGATTTGCTTTTAATCCTGATATTCCTGAATACATTGATCTTAACATAATTGTTTATCCTCCTAAGTCTTATACTCTATCTTTACCTCTATCGTTCAGTAAAGACTTTAAAGCTTCCTGTAATTAGGTCCAGCTTTTTAATTTTTATAATATTACAACGCTATCTACGTTGGTAAATACATTATCCTTAGCCCTGTCTTTTTCAATTGCTGTAATAAGCGTTCTATTTTCAATAGATGCTATTAAAGCAACATCTTTGTAAATCATCACAGAATTTTTTGCCCCTTTATCTTCTGCCAAGTTAAAGCCTTCCCCAATATTTTTCATATCTTCACTTGTGAAGTTGATTTCATTTAATCTTTCAGCTGCATGCTTCGATAATACATAACCTTCGTTTTTAATCTTTACATCATTAAGAATGTCCTGGAACGAAGTTGATTTATTACTATTTTTAATAGTAGTTTCTCTTTGAAGTGAATCAAAATTACCAACTGCATGAGCCACACCATTAATTATTCTATACCCCATAACTTCACCTACTTTTATTATTTAATAGGGTCATCCTGTACTTTTACCACTGTTCCATAAGAATATTCCTTAACTTCTCCAGTGCTGTCATCCTGTACCTTAATGTTAATCATTCCATTTGTTTTAACAACACTTAACACCTTTCCAGTAACAGTAACCTTATTATTACTTGAATCTGTGGTACTTAGTTCTACATATTTACCTATATATGATGTAGCTGTCATCATTCCCATATTTCCTGCCATACTATTTAAATATGTATCAGATGAATTTCCTGTATCTAAAATAGTTAATATACTGCTCATTGGAACATCAATATATTTTGTTTCATTATTTTCATACACTTCTATTGAAATTGTATAATTACTTCCATTAGTTCCTGAAACACCTCTAATAATTCCAGTATAAGGATTTCCACTGCTATCAAGCGCATTAACAGTAACACCTTTTCCAACTAAACTATATGCAGAGTTATTTGCCATAGTTGTATTTAAGTTTGCCATCTGCTCCATTGTTGAAAACTGCGCAAGCTGAGTGATATATTGTGTAGAATCCACATCAGCTGTTGGATCTAAGTTTGCAAGTTCAGCACATAAGATAGTTAAAAATGCATTTTTATCTAATCCATCACTTGAATTAGCAATTTTGGTTCCTCTATCTGTAGCTGATGCACCATAATAAGTACTAACATCTACTGCCATATCTTAACCTCCTAAGCTAATAAATTTACATTAGTGTTTTCTTCTTCATTTACAATTACTTCTTCTGCTTCTTCTTCTAAATCATATTTATTTTCCAAGTTTAAACTCTCTGAATTTCTGCTATTCTTAAATGATTCTTCAAAACTTCCGCCGCTAAAGTATGTTGTATCTTCGCTATATAATTCGATATTCACTTCTTTAATCTGAATATTTTCATTACTTAATGATTTCTTTATTTCTTCCACATTAGCATTTAATAATAAATAAGTTTCTTTAGAGGTAGCTTTTATATCTGCTCTCATTATTCCTTCTTCAGATAATAGCTTTATTGTTACTTCACCCATTTCTTCTGGATAAATCTTTACCGTTAGTTCTTGTATATTATTTTCAGACATATACTTTACATTGGTAATTATATCCTTTGCCATAGTGGCCTCATTAACAGGTATAGGTTCAGCAGTTACCTGGCTATTTAATACTTCTGCTGCCTGGAATTTATTTAACGAATTTTCTACCATGCCATACTCTATTGATAATGTATCATCAATAGGTGCTGATTCCATTTCACTATTGTTAGTCGTTCCTTCGTTAATTATCTTGCTTAAAATATCAATTTCACTTTCAGCTGTATTTGAAACTTTAACATCATTAAATACCATCTGCTGTATTGTTTCAGGTTCTTTAGTTTCATTTTCACTTTTAGAAAGCTTATTATTTATTACATTAACCAAATCACCGATTTCAAGCTTTTGCCCTTCGTTAGTTTCAACATTGGAAACAATATATTCTAACGTTTCAATATTTACTTCACCTTCTAATAATAAATCGTCTAATATATTAGCGTTATTATCACTCACTTCAGTAAATATCATCTTTTCAAAACTATTTAAATCATGTATTTCTGTATCAATTATAATTTCTTCAGGAATTTCAATCACTATTGGAATATTAGTCTGCTCTACTATTTCAATATTTAACATTTGTAATAATGCTGCTAATTCTTCAATGATTTTACTTTCATCACCGTTTTCTGAAGCTTCATATACTTTATCTAATTTTTCTTTAACTTCTTTAGCAGTATTTTTATTTACAGCAGGCTTAGTAGTACTATCTATAGTAGTTTCTTTACTCTTCTTTGCTGTTTCCTTACTAATAGTATTTGAAAAAGAAACTTCAGCATTTTTATTAGATGTATTTTTTATATTGTTGTTTCCTGAAATGTTTATTATTCCTGATAAACCTCCTATATTCACTTCTATTTCACCTCCCTTCGCAGATTTCTCATATAAGCATAAAGAGCAAATTCATCATTAACGATTTGTTCTTTTCTATTTTGCTCAGCAATAAATTCGCTATATTTTTTTTCTTTAAGTATATCTACAGTTTTTCTTTCAATCTGTCTTTTTCGCAGTTGTTCTCTTCTGTAGTCAACTTCCTTGCTCTTACGCTCAATATTTTTTTCTGTTTCTACAATTCCCTTGTTTACTGCAACTAAATAATTCTTCTTTATTTTTTGATATAAAATGGTTTCTCCATTATTAATACCGTTATATTTATCATAATTTGTCTGTAACTCAGCCAGCTTATTTTGTTCTGCTTGAAGTGCACTTTGGCTTGCAGTAAATAGTTTTTTTCCTTCTTCTTCTCTATCTTTTCGTATTTCAAGTAATTTTTCTAAAGAAAATTCAAATTTATTACTCACACCAAATTACACTCCTAAACTCTTTGACCAAAAATTCCAAACAAACCTGCTAAGTTATCATCAAAGCTGCTTTTTTCTTCTATACCTTGTTTTAAGTAATTGTTTATACCTTCGTTAAACTTAATCGCTAAGTCTATTTTTTTGTTTGATCCCTTTACATATGCTCCCAAATTTATTAAATCTTCTGCATCTTTATAAGTAGCTAAAAGATCTCTAGCATTAGAAGCTATCATTTTATGTTTATCATCCGCAATCTGCGGCATTAATCTACTAACGCTATTTAATATATCGATAGCTGGATAGTGATTTTTCTGTGCTAATGATCTAGATAACACTATATGCCCATCTAAAATACCTCTTACGGCATCAGCTATTGGCTCATTAAAATCATCTCCATCAACTAGTACTGTATAAAATCCAGTAATAGATCCCTTTTCTGATGTTCCTGCTCTTTCTAATAATTTAGGAAGTTTGGCAAAAACCGAAGGAGTATAACCCTTTTGTGCTGGCGGTTCCCCTATAGCAAGACCTATTTCTCTCTGCGCCATGGCAAATCTTGTTACAGAGTCCATCATTAAGATAACTTTTTTTCCTTGATCCCTAAAGTATTCTGCAATAGCTGTAGCAGTCAATGCTCCTTTTACTCTTTCTAATGCAGATTTATCAGAAGTTGCACATACAATTACTGATTTTTTCATTCCTTCTGGCCCTAAATCCTTCTCAATGAATTCTAGAACCTCTCTTCCTCTTTCACCGATAAGTGAAATTACATTTACATCGGCTTCTGCTTCCCTGGCAATCATTCCTAAAGTTGTACTTTTACCAACCCCTGAACCTGCAAATATCCCTATTCTTTGCCCATCTCCACAAGTTAAAAAACCATCAATAGCTCTTATTCCTGTTGGCAGGATATCCTTAATCCTCTTTCTTCTTAAAGGATCTGGTGGCTGATTTTCCAGGGGATACGGTTTTCCTGAAAGATATTCATCTCCATATATAGGATTACCTAGGCCATCTAAGACCTTCCCTAAAAGACTTTCAGAACATTTTATTTCTAATGGTCTTCTAGTAGGGATAACCTTACACCCTGGTGAAATCCCTACTAATTCCCCTAAAGGCATTAACAAGACTCTTTCATCCCTAAAGCCGACTACTTCACATTTTACTTCTTCTTTTTTTATATTAAATATAGTGCATACTTCTCCAACGAAAGCTTTTATACCTTCAACTTCAATTATTAATCCAATTACTTCTTTTACAACACCTTCATAATAAGTAGTATCTATTTCATTAACTTTTTCTTTCAACAAATCAAAATCAATATTAATCATTTTTTTCTTCACCACATATTTCTTTTAACGATTCTTCAATTCTATTTAATGAAATATCAATACCTACCACTATTTTCCCTTTGTTCTTTTCTATAATTGCATTACCTAATTCTAAAGTTGGATCCTCTAAAATAAATATTTCCCCGGAAATAGCATATAGTTTTTTCCACAGTTCAGATTTTTCTTTTAATATATCTACATATTTACCATTACACTTAATTACTATATTTTCTTCACCTTTGCATTCTTCCAGCTTAGGTTCAACTAGCGATAATATGCTTTCATTTAATTCAAATTCTTTCTGGGCAATCATTTTAGCCATTTCTAAAGAAAGTTTAATTATTTCTTCCTTTTTTATATTCAAGTAATCATCATAGTCCTTTTCTGCCTTAGCTAAAATAAAATTTGCTTGATTTATTAGTTCTGCAGCTTCTTCTTCACCTTTAGCTTTAGCTTCGGAATATCCTTTTTCATAGCCATCTTCATAACCATTAGAT
>CAKVNP010000037.1 GCA_934777095.1 uncultured Clostridium sp.
CTTCTTTCTATTTATTCTTGTATCCAAGATGAAAAGGCAGTTTCATAATTATTTTCTTTATTAGCTTCTACATAGTTATAAAATGCATCTAAAAAATAAGCTCTATTGCTATCATCAGTTAAAACTATACCACCCATATTTACCTGATAGGTAAGTATCTGTTCTAATGATAAATTAGTTGTATTATTCATAATTTGATATAATACCATAAAAGTAGTGGTTCTTCCTTCACCAGTATCACAATGAAAATGAAGATGAGTAGCAGGATCTTTAGTTTTAATAAACTGTACAAATTCATCAATTACTAAAGGAGAAGGAATACCTGCGTCTTTTACAGCTAGTCTTAAGTATTTTAGACCGTTAGAAGTAACTAAATTATCTTCGTTGCTTACTGAAGATACAGTAACAGTATCTAGTTTTTTTCCTAGTTTATCATAAATATTTAATGAACTATTAATTTTTATTGCTTTTAATAATGAATTTTCTGTAGAAATAACTTCTGTTGAAGTTAGTCCATTATTTAAATCTTTATCACGGTCATAAAAGCTGATAGCTAAATCATTGACGAATCCATGAGACTCCTGTCTTAAATCTACAATATAAATATTTTCTTTATTAATTGCTGATTTTAGAGGAGCAACCTGTTCTGGTGTAAATTGAGCGCTGCCTGATATATTTAATGTTGTGATGTTTCTGAAGCGATCAGGTAGAGGTTTTTTAGAATCGCTATCTAATACTATTAGTGTGTTGTTATTATTAATAAAAGGAATTGCAGAAAATAATGGCAGAGAAATTGCAAGAAAAATAATAGAAGCCAATAATTTTTTTATTAATGAAATATTCATTAGTAACCTCCTTGATAATGTATAATTAATCAACTTCACTATGATTTAGTTTGTACAAAAAAAATATTAATATTCTTATAGTTAGATTAAACTATTAAAAATTGGAAAATATTATAAGTGAAGAGGTGTAAAATATGGGATTTATACAAACTCAAATATTAATATTTGCAACAATAATTATTGCTTCATTACTAGCAGGCAAAAAGGGTGCAGTTATGTCTATAGCTGTTTGGCTTGTGGAAACTATTATAGTAATAAAAGTAAATAATTTATCTTATGTACAGATGATAACAGTAAGTCTCGCTTTTCAATTAGGGATTATTATTGGAGTTGCTAGAGATTTTATCATGAAAAAAATCAAAGGAAAAAGTAACGGGTAAATCCAAAATTTACTTGTAATATAAAAGCCATGTCGGGATAAAATAATAGTGTAGACAGGGGAGATTCAATAAAATCAGAAATGATTTGATTTGCTTGGAAGCTGTTTACTAGACCAATAGCCAAAGGAGGAATCTGTAATGTCAAAAGCATTAGTTCCAGAAGCAAAGCAAGGTTTAAACGCATTCAAGAACGAAGTAGCAAGAGAAATAGGAGTTCCATTTAGAGAATACAATGGAGACCTTACTTCAAGACAATGTGGTTCCGTTGGTGGTGAAATGGTTAAAAGAATGGTAGAGCAATATGAAAGTGGGTTAAAGTAAAGAACCACAACGGAGTAAATTTTTAATGGTCAATGTCTAGGAGGATGATGACTATCATGGAAGATTTACCAAAAGCAAATTGAACTGTCATTCAAAAATGAAGAAGATGCATTTTATGCATCTTCTTTGTTTTTATAAAGAATTACCAATTTACCGCTAGAATTATAGATATGGATATATATTTATGCTAAAATATGAACAAAAGTTCGTATAGCAGGTGATGAAATGAAAAAGATAAAAATATTACATTGTGCAGATATTCATTTCGATACTCCTTTTAAAGAGTTGGGGAAAAAACTATCCCAGGTAAGCAAAGAGGAATTACTAGAAGTATTTAAAAAAATAATTAATATAGTAATAGATGAACAGGTTGATATTCTGCTAATTGCAGGAGATGTATTTGATAATTTTACGGTAAATAAAACCACTCTATATTTTATTGCTAGTCAGCTTTCTAGAATAAATAATACTCAGGTGTTTATTTCACCAGGAAATCATGATCCGTATAATAGCAGATCTTTTTATGAAATAATGGACTGGCCAGAAAATGTATATATTTTTAAAGGTGAGTTAGAAAAAGTAGATTTAGAAGATTTAAACTTAACAGTTTGGGGAGCTGCATTTAATAATCAATATGAAAAGAAAACATTATTTAGGAATGTTGAGATAGATAATTCAAGAATTAACTTAATGGTTATTCACGGAGAGATAAGTAATAATATTTCAGAAAATATTTATAATCCTATATATCTAGAAGATATAAAAAAATCTGGTATGGAGTATATAGCAGTAGGCCATCGCCATGAGTTTTCAGGAATAAAAAGAGATGGTAAAACCTTTTATGCATATTCAGGATGCCCGCAAGGCAGGGGATTTGATGAAATAGGAGATAAGGGGATTATTATAGGAGATATTGCTAAAGATGAAGTGCATTTAAGTTTTAGACCTATTTGTAAAAGAAAATATAATACTGTAGAAATTGACATAAGCGGACTAGATACGTATGAAGAAGTCTGTAGTGTAATTCTTAATAGTTTTCCTAAAGATGAAAGAGAAAATAACTTCTTTAAGATAGTTCTTAAAGGTCAGTTGAAGGAACATTTAATAATTAATGAAGATGTTTTATTAAGTAAATTAAAGGAGCAATTTTATTATTTAAAAATAATTAATAATACATCAGTTGAAATAAATATGGATGAATTAGCTAGTGAGTTTTCGGTAAAAGGAAGGTTTGTTTCTAAAATGCTAAAAATACTTGCAGATTATCCGGAAGAAGATAAAGAAATTATTAATCTAGCAATAAAGCTTGGTATTCAGTCCCTTTCAGAATCAGAGGTGAAATTAGATGATAATTAATAAAATTAAAATAGATTCTTTTGGTGGAATAAAGAATAAATCAATTGATTTTAATGATGGATTGAATTTAATATATGGTGAAAATGAAGCAGGGAAAAGTACCATTCAAAATTTTATTAAGATATGGCTTTATGGCTTTGCAAATACAAGGATTAAAAGTATTACTGCAAATGAAAGATTAAAATATATGCCTATGACAGGTGAAAATATTTCAGGGGAGTTATATGTTTCTCAAGGAAATAAACAGTATATTATCAGGAGGACATTTGCAAAAAATAAAAAGGATGATACAGCTATTATTGTAGATGCACTTACTGGTGAAGATATTTTAGATATTAATGCCTATGAGCCAGGGAAAGATATTTTAGGAATAAATAGAGTGACTTTTTCTAATACATTATTTATCAGTCAATTAGGAGTTGAAGTAAAAAAAGATAAGGAAGAAGAAATATTAGATAAGATATCCCAGGTATTAGGCGTTGGTGATGGGAATATTACTATAGATAAGGCTTTTACTAAACTAGAAACTTATAAAAAGAATATTTCTAATAATAGAAATACAGGGGAACTTAATTTATTAAATCAAAGGTATGCAGAATTAGTTAATGAGAGATATGAAGGATACAAGCTTTCAGAGCATAGTATTGAAAATGAAAATGAATTAATAAGACTTAAAAAATTTAGAGAAGATTTAAATAAAGAAATTGAAAACTTAGAAATCTATAAAAAATATTTGAAAAAATCTAAATTACAAAAGGAATATGAAGAAATAACTGATTATTTAAGAAAAAAGGAAGAACTTCAAGAGAAGGAAAAAACAATAAGCAGTGAAATAACATTTAATAGCAGATTATTAACTAATGAATTTATAGGTCAGATTAAGGATGAATATAGCTTATATTTAAGTTTACTAGATTTAAAAAATGAAGATGAAGAAAAGCTTCAGCAGAAGAGGGAAAAGTTAAAAGCATACGAAGAAGATGATGAGTTTCAAAGATATTTTAATGCTGGTTCCTCTATACGTAATGAAATAGAAAAAATTAAACTACAAAATGAAAGCTTTAATGAAAAAAAGATTTCAATA
Organism: uncultured Clostridium sp.; assembly: GCA_934777095.1. Classification (GTDB taxonomy): domain Bacteria; phylum Bacillota; class Clostridia; order Clostridiales; family Clostridiaceae; genus Clostridium. The sequence goes on from CAKVNP010000037.1 coordinate 3,987, forward strand.
AATAAAATTAAGAAAGAAATAAAAGTTTTAGAGCAGAAAAAACATGAAGGAGAAAAACTGGTTGGTAATGCAATTAAGTTAAAACCTTATAAGGAAGAGCTTCAAAAGGATCTAAAGGAATATGAAAAGAAGCTAAGTGAACTTAAAAATAAAGCTGAAAATAAAACGGATAAGAAAATAATTATACTGCTTGTTGCAGTAGCTGTCTTTAGTGGTGTTATCTCAGCTATAGCCGAGCCGCTTGCACTTAAAATATTATTTGCATTAGTTCCTTTTTTTGCTGGTTTAATATATGTATTAAATAAGTATGTCTTAAAGTCAGGCTCTAATTATAGAATGTACAAATTAAATAAGCAGATAGAAGAAATAGAAGAATCTTTAAATAAATATATGGTTGAAGTTCAAACAACAGAGTTTAATGAATTATTTAAGAAGTATAATTTATATCTGCAATTTGAAGAGTTTGGAGAAAGAATAAATAAAAAAATAGAGGAAAAAGAATATCAGCTAAATTATCTGGCAGAAAACAATTTTAATTTCCAATATGAAAATAATAATGAAAAGATTAAAGAAATTTTAAACAAATACAATTGTAGCAGTCTAGAGGCGCTTTTAGAAAAAGTGGATTATTATGAAGAAGAAAAAAATAATTACAAAATAATCCAGATACATGTTAATAGTGAAGAAGAAAACCTTGATAAAATTAATGGACAGTTATTAATTAGGGAAGAAAAAATAAGAGAAAAGCTTGCACAGATAAATAAGGGTGATATTGATATACTTCAGGTTGAAGAAGTTTTATCTTCCTTAAAGGAAAAAATTAATTTAATGGAAGATATCAAGAGAAGCCTTGAATCAGTAGAGTCAACTTATGAGTTATTAGCTAAAGATAAAAACATAGATAATATTAAAGATGAATTAAAAGATATAATAAAGGTTAATTTTAAATATTCTTATGAAAAAGAAGAAGAAATTGACTTAGCTATTAAAGAAAAAACTAATAATCTTCTGAATACAGAGAAAAAAATTAAAGATATACAGTATGAGATAGAAAGCAGGTTTAGTGGTAAAAGAAGAATACCTGAAATTGAAGAAGAAATATTAGAGGTAAAAGAAAAAATAAATCTAGCAGAGAATAAGCTAAAAGCTAGTGAAATTGCATTAAAAGTACTTAAAGAATCATACGATGAAATAAGGAATAGTTTTGGGCCTAAGCTAAATAATGAAGTAGCTGATATTTTTTCTTCATTAAGTGGAGGAAGATATTCAGAGGTGATGGTATCTGATAAATACGAAATGAAAGTTAAAAAAGAAAATGGTCTTTTAAGTTCAGAACATTTAAGTAATGGAGCTAATGATCAGTTGTATTTATCATTAAGGTTAGCATTTATTAGGCTTATTTTTAAAGATAAAGATATAGCAGTATTTTTGGATGATGCATTTGTTCAATATGATGATATAAGGACTGAATATATCTTAAAGTATTTAGTTAATGAAAGATTTAAACAAAGTTTAGTTTTTACTTGCCAAAATAGGGAAAGTTTAATACTTAATAATAACAATATAGGATATAATTATATTAAACTATAAAATTATATAAAGTATAAAGAGTAGAGGGAAAAGATATGAAATTTGCTGAAGAATATTATTTAAATAATATAAAACAGGTTAAAGATGAGTTAAGCAGTCTTGAGAAAATACTAAACAGATATGCAGCATTAAGATTAGCAATTGCAATAGCAGCTATAATCTCAACTTATTATTGCTATAAGAAAGATAATTTTACTTTAGTAGTAGTATCAATTGCGTTTGGAATAACTGCTTTTTTAATTGCGGCATTTTTTCATAATAATAAGATAAATGAAAAAAATAAAAAACTGCTGCTTTTAAAATATAATGAAAAAGGAATAATGCGTATTAATGGGGAATGGAAGAAGTTTGATGATTATGGTAAAGAATATATAGATAAAAAGCATAATTTCACAAATGATTTAGATATTTTCGGTAAAAATTCGCTATTTCAATGGATAAATATAACTAACAGCCAATTTGGCAGGAATATATTAGCCAAAATGCTTAGACTTGATAATATTCCGTCAATAAATGAAGTAAAAAATAATCAGGAAGCTATAAAAGAATTAAAGGATAAAAGAGAGTTATGCCAAAATATTTATTTAGAGACCTGTAATGATAAATATTCAGATAAGAATATAGATAGGTTTATACAATGGATGAAAGGTGATAAGGTGATTTCATTAACGCCTAAGTATATACCATATTTATTTTTAACAGTAACATATACTATATTATTTTTTACTATAATCAGAAAAATACCAATAAGTGTACTGGTTTTAGATCTTTTAATCAATTATTTAGTAATTAAAGTTATTACAAGGCAGACTGAGGAAATAGTGGGCCTTGTGCTTAATAATAAAAGAAAAATTATTCAATATACTAATGTTTTAGCTATCATACAAAAAGAAGAATATATATCTAAAAAGCTTAATACTCTAAAGGGAAAGCTGGTAAGTGCAAGAAAAAATTCTGTAGAGGAAATGGGTAAGCTTAAGAATATAATAAATTGGCTTGGTGACAGTACAGGAAATGCATATTATCTTATTTTAAATCTATTTATGATGTCGGATATATTCATTCTTCATAATTTAGAATTATGGAGAAAGGAAAATGGCCAGGATGTAGAAGAATGGCTTAATATTATGGGAGAATTTGAAGCATTAATCAGTTTATCAAATTTAGCTTTTGAGCATGAACTTTGGAATTATCCTGATGTTACAGATGATTTCAAAATTGAAGCAATAGAAATAGGCCATCCACTTTTAGGGGAAAGGGCAAAGGTAAATGACTTTAAATTATGTGGGGGAGAAAAAGCAGCTCTTATCACTGGTTCAAATATGTCAGGTAAAAGTACATTTTTAAGAACTATTGGCTTTAATATGATTTTAGCCTATCTAGGAGTACCGGTATTTGCTAAGGACTTTAAATGTGGAATTTTTAATATTTATACTTGTATGAGAACACAAGATGATTTAGAGGAAAATATCTCTTCTTTTTATGCAGAAATATTGAGAATTAAACTTGTAATTGAAGCAGCAAAAAAAGGAGAAAAAGTATTTTTCCTATTAGATGAGATATTTAAAGGTACCAATTCTAAGGATAGACATCACGGTGCACAGGTATTAATAGAACAATTAGTAGCAGCTAATGGAAGAGGGCTTGTTTCAACTCATGACTTAGAGTTATGTGATTTAGAAAAAGTACACCCATGGCTAGTTAACTATAATTTTCAAGAATATTATAAAGATAATAAGATTAAGTTTGATTATAAGTTAAGAAAAGGTAAAAGTACCACACAAAATGCTAAGTATTTAATGAAAATGGCAGGAATAGATATGGAATAAAATAGATATTATGTAAAAAATGGAGTATAATATTTAGAGTGTTTATTTAGTTATTTTATATAAAGGGGGGGAGTAGTTTGGCATTTATTATAATTGATTTGGAATTTAATAATTTATGTGGAATACATAAAAGTTATCCTAATATTTATAATGAAATTCCTAAGTTGAAAGATCTTGAATTGGTAAATGAAATTATTGAAATTGGTGCAATTAAAGTAGATATGTATATGAAGCCAATGGAGAAGTTAAGAGTATTCATTAAACCTTCTGTAATTCCTGTTATTAATCCTAAGATATTGGACATTACTAATATCAGCAAGGAGCAGTTAGCAAATGGTGTATCTTTTAAGGAAGGAATGGATAAGCTTAAGGAAATGATTGAGCCAGGTGATATTATATGTTCATGGGCAAAGGATGATATAGCTGAAATAATTAGAAATGCTAATCATCATGGATATAATGATTTAAGCTGGATAGAAAGATACCTAGACCTGCAAGAATATGCCACTAAAATATTAGGTCATAAAAATATATTAAGCTTAAAAAATGCATTGCAGTATTTAAAGATAAAAGTGGATGAAAATACCCTTCATGATGCTTTAAATGATGCAACATATACTTCATATGTTTTTAAAAACATATATAATAGCAGAGCGATAAAAAATTATATAGTTAAAGATATATTTAAGATGCCAGCGTTAGAAGTTAAATCATTAGAAGAGGTAAAGATTGATTTTGATAAAGTTACTCAAAAATGTCCTAAGTGCAATAGAGATTTAGAAGTTCAATATGAGTTTACTATTCTTGGGTGGAGATTTGTATCACTTACTACTTGTCCTAAATGTAAGAGCAGGATTTTAGATGAATTAATAGTTAAAAAGAGCTTAAGCGGAGAATTAATATATAAGCAGGTTTATACTAATATAGATGAAATAGATTTCTTAAGGTATGAAAATAGGTTAAAGCGAAAATTATCAAATGTATAGATTTACATTTGAAAGTTTGATAATTAGACTATATAATAAAGTCATAAAGTATTATATTAGCTTTATAATTAAATAATGATAAGAAAGGTAAAATTATGAATATTGCATTTCTATTAACACCTAAAAACGAAGTAATATACGAGTATTTAGATGTAACTATGAGGCAAGTAATAGAAAAAATGGAGCATCATGGTTATACTGCTATACCGTTAATCGATAAGAGTGGAAGATATGTAGGAACTCTTACAGAAGGTGATTTGCTATGGAAATTAAAGAACACACCAGACTTAACATTTAAGAATACTGAATGTGTAAAAGTAAGCGAAATACCAAGAAGGATTAAACATAAATCTGTATCTATTAATGCAGATGTTGAAAGTATTATTAACCTAGCTACTACACAAAATTTTGTACCGGTAGTAGATGATGAGGGAATATTTATTGGAATAATTAAGAGGAGTGACATAATTAATTATTGTCATAATTTAATTAGAAAGAACGTTGTGCTAAATTAATATAGAATAAGTTATTGAAAAGAATATAATTAACAAAAGTTTTATGAGGAGTGAATACTATGTCAATGGAAACAACAGGAAATTCAATGGAAGAATTATTAAAAGAATTTGATGTAAAAAGAATTAATACAGGGGATATATTAAAAGGAACTGTTATTGATGTAAATGAAAGTGAAGTTAGTGTTAATATTAACTATGCATTTGATGGATTAATTTCAAGGGAAGAATTAACAAATAATGATGCATCACCTATGGATGTTGTTAAACCAGGAGATGTAATAGATGTTTATGTTCTTTCTCCAAATGATGGTGAAGGATATGTAGCGCTTTCAAGAGTTAAAGCACTTCAAATAACTGAAAAAGAAGATTTAGAAAAAGCTTTTAAAAATAATGAAAATATTAAAGTTGTTGTTAAAGAAGAAATAAAAGGTGGATTAGCAGCTTATTATGGATCAATAAGAGTGTTTATCCCAGCTTCTCAGGCAGCAAGAGAAAGAATCGAATTAAAAACATTATTAAATAAGGAAATAGAAGTTAAGCTTATTGAACTTGACTTAAGAAATAGAAAAGTAGTTGCATCTAGAAGAGTTTTAGAAGAAGCAGCTTACCAAGTTGAAAAGAAAGAACTTTGGAAATCAGTAAAAGCTGGTGAAAAAAGAGAAGGTGTAGTTAAGAAGATTATCAAAGTAGGTGCTATTGTTGATATTGGAGGAATTACTGGTTTAGTTCATATCAGCGATTTAGCTTGGGGAAAAGTTAAAAGAGTTGAAGATGTTGTTAATGTTGGGGATAAAGTTACCGTATTTGTGGGTAATGTAGATACGGAAAATGAAAAGGTATCTTTAATATTAAAGGACGTAAACAATGAACCATGGAAGCTTAATGAAGGAAGCTTAAAGGTTGGCAATGTATTAGAAGGAAAAGTTGCTAAGCTTTTAGGATTTGGAGCGTTTGTTGAATTATTCCCAGGAGTTGAGGGATTAGTTCACATAAATGAAATTACAGATGAAAATATCACAAAACCTTCAGAAGCATTAGAAGTTGGTCAAATAGTTAAAGTTAAGATATTAGATGTTAATTTAGCAGAAAAGAAATTATCATTAAGTATTAAAGATGCAGTAGAAAAATCAACAGAATACTTACAATACAATGATAATAGTGATGAAGAAACTTTAGGAGACATCTTCGGATCATTATTTTCTAAATAATCATTATAGCTAGAAATAAGAATTCCTTATAGTAGGAATTCTTATTTTTATTTTTATTGGAAATAAATCGTAAAACATTTTTATACTAGGTATGATATAAGTGGGGAAAATATGAAATTTATTGATTAGATTATAGCTTAGATAATCCACAGCAAGGAATTAATTGCAGGACAAAGGGTAAAATATTAAATGAAATGTGTCTGGCATTAGGTATTTATGCTAGAAGAGTATCAATAGTTTAAAATAATTATAAATTATGAATTATGAATGATGAATTGTGGTGGAAACTCCTTAGGGAGTTTCTTTATAATTGAAAGTTAAAAATTAAAAATGAGGCTGTGGATTTAAATAATCAAAACTCAGTATGAGTTTTTTCCTTTAGCTATCAAGAAAGGGTGTAGTTAGCGTAGAAACTATGTGAATAAACTTTAGAATTTAATATTTGGCGTGGTATATTGAGCGTTAAGAAAGCGAATTGTCTGAGCGATAGCGAGTTTTTCACCCTTAGCACTATCTATTTAGATATAAATTATATAACTAAAAATCTATTCTAAATAATGTATATTATTTATTCGAAACTCTGAAAGAGTTTTTTCATTTAGATATGAAGAAAGGGCGTAGTTAGCGTAAAAGCTATACGAATGAATGAGTAGAATTTAATCTCTAGCATGGAGGTAAGTGCGTTAAGAAAGTGGTGTTGTTTGAACGTAGTGAGTTCATCACTTTTAGCACTTTGCTCCTAAGCTAGGGATATAAATTCTTCATGAAATGAGTTAAGCTTTGTAGCTAACTACACCCTTTCTATTTTAAGCATGTTAGTTCCGCCTGAGTGGGTTGTAGGCAGACCAGCTGCAATAATTATATTATCACCATCATTAGCACATGATAACTGTTTGGCAACTTTTTTTGCTTCGCTTATTATTTCATCAGTAGTGGCAAAAAAGTTACAAATTAAAGTGGTAACTCCAGAGT